>JBOFFB010000805.1:0-1579 GCA_051648385.1 Allobosea sp. | reverse complement strand
CGATCCCCTTCCATGCCATGGCCGCCTCGACGTCCTGCGACTTCAGCTTGACGCCGAACGACGACGAGACCGCTTGCGGCACGCTGTAGGGCCGCCCCTGGAAGTCCGTTGCGCCCTTCAGCGCGTTGCCGATGCGGGTCCAATACCAAGAGCCTGGGATCCAAGCGGCCGACGGCATCCACGATTTCCACGCCCAGTCGCCGACCTTCGACGTCAGGTCCCACCAGTCGTCGGTCTTGTCGTTGACGATGTCCTGGCCAGTGAACGCCTGCCGGTTCAGCAAGAGCTCGCCCGCGAGCATCAGCGGGCCGCCGAATTGCAGCGGCGCCGGGATCGGAAGCGCGCTGTGCCCCTGGTTCATGTCGAAGACGTCGCCGGCCGGCACCCAGCGGCGAACGTCGAGGAACACCGGGTTGCCATAGGCGTCGCCCCAGGGCATGCGGATCATCCGCGGCGCGCCCAGCCACGTCGACCCTTGCTCCTGATCGCGCATGCTGCGTCGCTCCTCGTCCTCATCGCCGCCAGTCAGCATGTAAGCCAAGGCATTCGCGGCGTAAGCGATCGTCGCATACTTCGCGAGCTTCCAGGGCCTGAGCGCAACCGACTGGGCCACCACGGGGACGGCCCGGTATGTGTAGGAGATGAACGGCAGCACCGAGCGACGAAGGGCATTCACCCAAGGGGCCCGGATCTCGTAGTTGAGGAACTGGTCGCGCGCCTCGAGCGCTGCCTGTTGCGCCGGCACGCCAAGCGAGCGCTTCCGCATGTAGGTCGCCATGCGGAACACCTCGTCCTCGAGCTGGTAGAGGCTGACCATGCGCCGATCGAGGCCCTTGGCCCCGGACCAAATGGCGTCTGCCAGCTTGCCGACCACGCCCATGGTCGCTTGCACCTGGCCGACGCCGCCCCGCATGTCCGTCTCGATTTCCTCGAGCAGCGGCTGCAGCACGTTCCGCCTGATCTCCTGAGCCACCATGTCGGCGCCAAATGCGCCGTTCTCCAGCGCGTCCTGGTAGTCGGAGTCCTGCTTCACCATGGCCCGAATGCCGCCGACCAGGTCGCCGAGACGGACGTCGGCCAGGTCCATCAGGGCGATATTGCTCATGACATTGTTCATGTGGACGACAGGGTTGCGGGCGGTCTTGTTCAGCTTCCACTGCGTCAGGAGCTTGTTCCAGAGGTTTGGCGATTGCATCTGCTCGAGCTCGGCCATGTCGCGCCAGATTTCCGCGCGCACCCACTTGCCGGCCAATGCCCCATACCGCTTGGTCTGACTCTTCGGGATCATGGTCTCGGGCACGCGAACCCACTCGACGGATGGGTCGGCCCAAAAGCGATTGTACTCGCCCGCGTCCTTCCAATCGCCGGCAGGCTCGCTCGCCTGCGCCCAGTCGGCATTGCGCGAGATGTCGCGGAAGAACCGGCCGGTCGCCAGGTCATGCGCCATCTGCATGTAGGTTTTGGCGATGGCGTAGCGGGCATCGGTGATCTCGCCCATGCTTTCACGCTCGGGTTTCGTGAAGTCGCGCCACAGCACGATCTCACCGTTCGCCTTGGTGCCGCGAACCTCGAAGGTGCC
>JBOFFB010000804.1:0-2661 GCA_051648385.1 Allobosea sp. | reverse complement strand
AAGAATGCGAAGCGAGCGGCCTATGCGCACATCTCGTTCAACATTATTGGGGTTCTCGTCACCATCCCCTTATTCTTCGTTTCGATGCAAATCCTGCAGTGGGTCATGATCAACTACCTCGGAGGCGATCCGGGTACTTCGGTCCTCGTCAACGGCAAGGAAACGTTCCCGCTGATTCCAGTCGCGGTGGGCGTCTACTCGACTTTCTTCAACATCTTCAACACTGCGATGCTGTTTCCCTTCGTCGGGGTCTTCGAACGAGTGCTTTTGCGAGTTGGCCACACGACGGCAGAAGACGTCGAGGATTTCTCAACACCTAAGTATCTCGACAAGACAGTGACCGAGGACTTCGGCAAGGCAGTCCATGCGGTGCAGGCTGAGACTCAGCGTCATCTGCTTGGCGGTGCCATGTTCATCGCAATCGCACGCGGCGACAAGGACGCACCGCTTGATCCGGGCAGCCACCACGCGGCAACGGACATTCTCAGCCGGGACATCCGCGCCTTCACGTCGAACCTGTTCAAGGACGATATGCCCTACGAGCAGCTCGATCTGGTCGCGAGCCTGATCGAAGAAGCCGACTTCACCGCAAGCCTGTCAGAATCGCTGCACCAGGTGGCGCGCCGCGTCAAACGTGAAACCTTCGGCGCGGAGGCCAAAACCGTGGTCGATGCGGCCATCCAATCGGTCGATGTCTCCTTGCGGGCCATCATGCCTGAGGCAAAACTAGACAGGCCAGCCATGCCAGCGGGGCATTCGCAGACGCAGTCGGTGGAAGAGTTGCGCATGCAGCTTCTCAACTATGGGCCGAAGATCAAGGCACATGAGCGCGGGGCAATACTGGCACTGCTCGGCAGCGTCGAGCGTGCCCAATTGCTGATCGAACGGATCGACGCCGAACGCAAGTCGGTCAACCGGTCCGGCATCGTCGCCCGTGCAACCGCCGCGCGGCAGGGGCAGAACAAGCCTGAGGGTGGGCTCGGTGGGCTTTCGCCTGCGCCGGCCGCCTGACAGATCACTGTTCTGCGACTGAAACCTGATCGAAGGAAGGCGGCCTTTGCTGATCATGCAAAGGCCGTCTTTCTTTGTTCCCCCAATCTTCAGCTGACCGAAATGGCGCTGCCGTCGGTATACAGCCTGACGCGTTGGCAAAAGGCCTGAGCTTTGAGTGGAACAAGGTTCGGCCTATACAGCCGAAGCAACACCATGAAAAAACCTACGAAACACAGCATCGGCAGCGTCATCTGATCTTCATGGCGTTGTCATCCAGACACCCTACTCGGCGGGGTAAACGATGTTAATTCTTCCGTTCTGCCATGTTCGACTCATGGCAGGTCAGCTTGATCAAATGTTGGGGTGTACAATGGCTGACAACGGGATAAACAACCTTCTCCGGGTCATGCAACTCGGCATGGGTCACGTTCTCGCCTTTCAGGCAAACCACGCGCGACAGTCGATCGAGCGGCTCAGTAAGATGCCCGATATCCTCGCCAAGATGGCGGCCACTGGTCAAGCCGTCGAGATGTGTGCAGCCTACGTGACGGATGCTTCGCAGCGATCAGTCTTGACACTCGACGTTCTGCGGCAGCGCGGCAATGATTTCATTGAGAATGAAGCCAAGGGGACACCACCGGTTCTGGATTTTGCTTTCGAAACCATGATCGATGGCAAAGACTTGCCGCGTCCGGTAAACTATTCTCTGGTCAGGATCGTGCCGCCAGCTGGCGTCGTCGTCGATCCAGCCAAACGGCCATTCATGATTGTTGATCCGCGGGCTGGGCACGGTGCGGGAATCGGTGGTTTCAAGCCTGAAAGCCAGGTCGGGGAAGCATTCGAAGACGGGCATGCGGTTTATTTCGTGATCTTTCGGCCGATGCCGGAGCGTGGCCAGACGTTGGCCGACGTAAGAGACGCTGAAGTTGCCTTCCTCGAAGACATCCATCGCCGTCACCCTGATACCGACAAGGCGGTGGTGATTGGCAATTGTCAGGGCGGCTGGGGCTCGATGATGCTGGCCGCTTCTGCGCCTGACAAGATCGGGCCGCTCTCGATCAATGGTGCGCCTATGTCGTACTGGTCTGGCACAGACGGCAAGAACCCGATGCGTTATCTTGGCGGCCTTGTCGGCGGTGTCGTGCCAGCGATGTGGTACTCCGATCTTGGCAATGGTATTTTCGACGGCTCTCTGCTGGTGCAGAACTTCGAAGGTATGAACCCGGCCAACACCCACTGGAAAAAGCTTTATTCGCTCTATGCGAATGTCGATAGCGAAGCCACTCGCTACCTCGATTTCGAACGCTGGTGGGGTGGCTTCTTCATGATGAACGAAGAAGAAATCCGCTGGATTGTCGAGAACCTTTTCGTCGGAAACCGCCTGGCGCAGGGCAACGCCGTGCTCGGCGACGCGAAAGTCGATCTGCGGAAAATCACCACGCCGATCGTGGTCTTTGCCAGCCATGGCGACAATATCACGCCGCCGTCGCAGGCGCTCAACTGGATAGCCGACCTTTACCGTGATGAAAACGAGATCAAGGCACGTGCCCAGCGCATCGTCTACATGGTGCATCCGACAGTCGGGCACCTCGGCATATTTGTTTCTGCAAAGATCGCCGGGCGCGAGCATGAGGCCATCACCCACACCATGCGGGCCATCGAAGCGCT
>JBOFFB010000803.1:0-5543 GCA_051648385.1 Allobosea sp. | reverse complement strand
TCGAGAAGGCCGGCACGATCCTGTTCATCAAGCGTGGCATGGGCGGGGTCGGCTACGCCGGCGTCGATAACGAAGTGTTTTATCGGCCCAACACCATGATGCTGCTGGCCGATGCCAAGAAGATGGTCGAGAGCATCGTCAAGGCACTGGCACACTGATCTCTCAACCACAAAATGGCTCCCCATAGGTCGGCTTGGTCGCCTGCCATTTTCATGCCGGATGGACGCCGTGATCGACGACCTCAAGATCAGGGACTACACGGACGGTGACCTCGAGCGGATCGTCGATCTGAAGTGGCAGATGAATCTTGATGAGATGGCGAAGGCCAGCGCTGCGGGTCATCCGCTGGTCTTGGATGTCGACCCGGCGCGAAATGCAGCACGTGAAACCGTTGTTCGGCATATTCACACGGCACAGGTTGATCGAGGGTTCATGCTGATCGCGGCGCAGGCTGGAGAACCGGTCGGCTACTGTGCGCTCAAGGTCGACGAGGCCAGCACAACGATTGTCCCTGCGCACAGGACACATGCCTACGTTTCCGGTCTTGTAGTCGATGAGGCGATGCGTGGGCATGGGATAGGCCTAGCATTGCTTCAGGCGGCCGAAAGCCGCGCAAGACAGCTGGGGCTCACACGGTTGCTGCTGCAGGTATCATCATCCAATCCCGCCGCACGAAGACTCTATGAACGCTTCGGGCTTGTCGACTTGCATGTGACGATGGGCAAGGCTCTCGCCCCTGAAGAAAAAGGAGAGGTGCCATAGACACCGATCATATCATTCGCGACATGGAAGACGCCGACCGCGAGACGGTGATCGACCTGATCTGGCAACTCAACCTGTTCGAGGACAAGATATCCGCCGACCGCGCCCCCGGCCGCAAGGCTGCAGCAGGTGGACTTGGTGCAAACCGGCGTCGCATGTCAGAACACGGTGGCACGGAACTGGTGGCCGAGATCGACGGCAAGATCATCGGCTATCTGCTTTGCGTGATCGAAAAGGCCGAAGCCTACATTCGCGACAGCTATGGCATGCATGCGTATATTGCGGAACTGGTGATCGCCGAAGGTCACCGTGGGCAAGGTCTTGGCAGCAAGCTGATCGCAGCAGCTGAGGACTTTGCACGCGGGCGCGGCATGCCATCCATCTTCATCGGTGTCCTTGCCGGAAACAACCCTGCCGACCGGCTGTACCAACACCTTGGCTACGACACTTACAACATCGAGCGCATAAAGCGGCTTGATTGAGCTGATGAGCATGCCGGCCAGCGTAAAACCGACCAGACGCTGGCTGCGCCGCTCGATCTGGCTGATCGCTGGCGCAATTATTGCCGTCTATCTCGCCATCTGCGCGATGATGTACGCCGTTCAGCGCTCGATGCTGTTCATACCCGATGTCAGCGATGTCAGCGCCGATGTGGCCCGCGTTCCAGGCGCGGAGGCGATCACGCTCACCACCAGCGATGGCGAAACACTGAACGCATGGTGGAAAGCGCCGCGTTCCGAGGCCGACCCGGTCTATCTCTATCTGCATGGCAATGGCGCAAACCTCAGCCGCCGCGCCGGACGTTTCGGCCGCTTGACGGAAGGTGGCGCAGGCCTGCTCGCGATCAGCTGGCGCGGCTACGGCGGCTCCACCGGCTCGCCGTCAGAAGCGGGACTGAGGCTCGATGGCGCGGTTGCGTATGAATGGCTCGGTGCGCGCTTGCCGCCAGCGCGCATCATCCTGTTCGGCGAGTCACTCGGCACCGGCATCGCCATCGGGCTGGCAGCTGCGCGTCCGGCTGCGATGCTGGTGCTCGATTCGCCCTATGCCTCGATCGTCGACCTTGGTGCGATCCGCTTTCCGTTCCTGCCTGTGGCACTGCTGTCACGAGACCCGTTCCGCTCGATCGATCTGGCACCGAAGATCACCATCCCGGTTTTCGCGCAGCACTGCACCAGTGATTGGGTCATTCCGTTCAGCGAAAGCCAGCGGTTGATGCGTGCTTTCCCCAAACCGCCTGATTTCAGCGTGATCGAAGGGCTTTGTCATGTGCCCGATATCGGAAGGGCGCTTCTGCCAAAGATCGAGGCAGCATGGGCTGCGCCTCGCAGATGAACCTTACAACCGGAATAACCCGCTGCCACCAGCGCCGCCGCCAAGCCGCTGCGCACCTGCACGCGCCATGGCGTTGTTGCCATCAAGGCCCAGCGCGCGCTGGTAGCTCTCGCTGGCCTCGCGGTTGTTTCCCTGCCGTTCCTGCGCGAGCCCAAGGCCGGCCCAGGCATCACCATTGCGGTTGTCGACATTGAGCGAGGCGATGAAGTCTTCCTGCGCCTTGGGAAACTGGCCAAGCTGGATCAGGCTTTGGCCACGGGCAGTGTAAGGCGGCGCGTTGTACGGGTTGCGATCGATGGCAGAGTCGAAATCCTGCACAGCCTGCCGATGATTACCCTGGCGCTGGTAGACAAGCCCGCGCGCATGCAGCGCCTCGGCCCCTTCGGGGTTCAGCCGGATCGCCTGGTTGAGGTCGGCAACCGCCTCGGGCAATTGATTCTGCGCGCGCAGGAGGTTGCCGCGCGCGAGATAAGCTTGCGCATAGGACGGGTTGGCCTGAATGGCCCGCGAGAAATCCTGCATGGCGGCATCATTGCGGCCCGTCTGGCGTTGGGCCAGACCGCGGTTGGCATAGCCCGGCGCGAAGTTTGGATCGAGGCTGACTGCGCGCGAGAAATCGGCGATAGCGTCAGAGAAACGACCGATCCGGGCATAGGCCGCGCCACGCTGGTTGAACGCCTCCGGATCGTTTGGCCGACGGCTGACGGCTTCCGACAGCGAACTGATATTGACCGAAGCTGCCGGATTTTCGCCTGTTTCAAGCTCGGCAATGTTCGCACCTGGCCCCAGCGCCGAAACCGATTCGCAAGCCGCTAGAGTGCCTGCAAGCGACGCCACAACCAGAAACTGTCCAATACGCTTCATGCTGCGCTCCAATCCTGCCCATCCGCGAATATTGCCGATGAGAGAGCTTTCAAGCAAACGGCGTCTGGACGACAGGCATCCAAACGCCGTGGTAATTTCAAACACGAATGCCGGTGGCGCGGTGCCACCTTGCATCAGACCCGTGGCGGCTTTGCGCCAGCGATCACGCGGGGCTTGGATGGCGGCAACAGGCCTTCGCGCTGCAGACGCTTGCGGATAAGCTTGCGTGCACGGCGGACGGCTTCCGCCTTCTCGCGCGCCCTCTTCTCGGACGGCTTCTCATAGTGGCCGCGCAGCTTCATCTCGCGGAAGATACCTTCGCGCTGCATCTTCTTCTTCAGCGCGCGGAGCGCCTGATCAACGTTATTTTCGCGAACGAGAACCTGCACGTGTGACCTGCTTGTGACGGGTTGAAACGGAATTTGGATGAAGCACCATGACTGGCACCGCAACCGGAAGCGGCGCGTGTACCAAACATACGCGCTACTGTCCACACCGAACCGGCGCAAAAAAGCCGAGCAGTGCCGTCTATCACGTCTGCTGCAGGCCAAGAAGCCGGTTGACATGCCCCATCTTGCGGCCCGGCCTGGCATCGGCCTTGCCGTAAAGATGCAGCCTTGCTGCAGGATCGCTGATGATAGACTGCCACCCATCGGCCTCGCAGCCAATCAGGTTGAGCATTTCCACCTCCGGCGCAAGACGTCGGGCTGAGCCCAGCGGCCAACCTGCCACCGCGCGCATGTGCTGCTCGAACTGGCTGGTCAAAGCCCCATCCATCGTCCAGTGACCGGAATTGTGCACCCGCGGCGCAATCTCGTTGACATGGAGGCTGTCACCGGTCGCAAAAAACTCGACACCGATCACACCCACATAGTCGAGCGCTTCCGCAATCTTGCGCGTGGTCTCGACTGCGACCGTCGCGGCAGCGGCTTTCAGGCGCGCGGGTGCCACCGACCGATGCAGGATGTGGTTGCGATGTTCATTCTCGGTGACGTCGAAGGGCACGAATGCGCCATCGATGCCACGTGCAGCGACAACCGACAGTTCAGTGGTGAAATGCACGAACCGTTCGAGGATTGCAGGCTGTCTGTTGATGGCGGCATAGGCAGCATCGGCGTCTTCCGGCTGCATGATCTTGGCCTGGCCCTTGCCGTCATAGCCAAAGCGCAGCGTTTTCAGAACGGCTGGCGTTCCAACGATCGTAACCGCTGCATGAAGCTCAGCGGGGCTGTTCACGGCTGCAAAGTCTGCCGTCGGTGCACCGAGCGAACGGGCGAGATGTTTCTCGGCCAGCCTGTCCTGTGCCACACCAAGCGCCTTCGAGCCAGGGCGTACCGGCACTAGCGTTTCAAGAAATTCAACTGCCTCAACTGGCACATTTTCGAACTCGTAGGTCACGGCGGCAACCTCGCTCGCAAACCGGCGAAGTGCTGCCATGTCGTCATAGGTAGCCACAGTGCGCGCCGCGCTGACATCGAAGGCTGGACTGTCCGCTTCTGGTGCAAAGATATGGCAACGAAGGCCCAGTTGTGCTGCCGCCAGCGCCAGCATTCGGCCAAGCTGTCCGCCGCCGAGGATGCCAATCGTATCGCCGGGCACGAGCACGCGGCCTGCGAACGGAACTGCCGCAGCCATCATCAGGCCTCGGCTGTCGGCGTGTCAGCCACCGCGTCTGTCTGCCTTTGCCGCCACGCGTCGAGGCGCAGGGCCAGCGCTTCATCATTGAGCGCGAGCACAGCCACTGCGAGCAGCGCAGCATTGATGGCTCCAGCCTTGCCAATGGCAAGCGTCCCAACCGGAATGCCCGCAGGCATCTGCACGATGGAGAGCAGACTGTCCTGACCAGACAGTGCTTTTGATTCCACTGGCACTCCGAACACCGGCAGCGGCGTCATCGCGGCTGCCATGCCTGGAAGGTGGGCAGCCCCGCCAGCTCCGGCGATGATGACCTTGAAGCCTGCGGCGCGCGCGCCTTTGGCAAAGGCAACCAGCCGGTCAGGCGTGCGGTGAGCCGAGACGATACGCGCTTCGTGCGCAACCCCAAGCGCTTCCAGCGTGTCGGCGGCATGGCGCATGGTGGCCCAGTCAGATTGGCTGCCCATGATGATGGCGACGGGTACAGGCAGGGCGCTCATCGTGATGTCCTTTGCCATGGAGCAGCGGAGCCAAGATCAGCCTGCATCGGGATGCATTCCGTCTCAATGCGGAAAGATGATCGATCATCGAAACCTGGAGCACTGTGTAAGCACAGATTCCAAGCTCGCTTTTGTGCGCCGCTCTTTAGCCCGCTGCAGTGCTAAAAGGCAAGTTCACGCGATGATGTCGGGTGTAAGCTGGTCTTCAATGAAATAGAGACGGTCCTTGAGATACAATTTGCGGCGCTTCAGCCGCATGATCTGGATCTGGTCGATCAGCGGCATTCGCTCCAGTGCGAGGATCGCCGCATCAAGATCGCCGTGTTCCTGGCGCAGGCGGTGCAGTTCGGTTTCGAGCGAAACGCGCCGTTCCTCGTCCAGATCGAACCGCATCATCGGGGACTGCTCTCTTTTAGCCGCATTTGCGGGTGAAAGTTACGGTGCATG
>JBOFFB010000802.1:0-2867 GCA_051648385.1 Allobosea sp. | reverse complement strand
CGGCTCAAACTCCAGATGCTGTCAACCGGCGCGCAAGACTGACCCCCTATCGGCGTCCAAAATTGACCCCCCTTTGCAGCGTCGAGATCAGGGCCTGACCCGCCTCCACTTTCCGATCAGTTCCGTCGGCTCAGGCCCTGATCGGGTCAGGCGCTGAGAACGGCGGTGAGAAAGTCGGCCACGGTAGCGGTGGGATGAGCCCGCTGCGGGCGGCGTAATAGTCGTCCACCTATGTCCGTTCTGCAGGCTGCAGGGAGGGCGGGAGGATTTTCACCGTGGACATGTATCGGAAGGTTCGGCTGGCCTGCTCGGAGGGTATGAGCCAGCGCGAGGCGGCGCGGCATTTCAACATCTCGCGCGACAGCGTAGCCAAGATGATGGCGTTCTCAGTTCCGCCGGGCTACCGGCGGAAGGCGGCGGTGAAGCGCCCGAAGCTGGATGCCTTCACCGGGATCATCGACAGCTGGTTGGAAGGCGATCGCGAGGTCCACCGCAAGCAGCACCACACGGCGAAGCGGGTGTTCGAGCGGCTCAGGGCCGAGCATGGTTTCACTGGCGGCTACACGATCGTGAAGGATTACATGCGGGAGCGCGAACGGCGTGGTCGCGAGATGTTCGTGCCGCTGGCGCATCCGCCCGGTCATGCCCAGGCCGACTTCGGCGAAGCGACAGTCATCATCGGCGGCGTCGAGCAGAAGGCGCATTTCTTCGTCATGGATCTGCCTCACAGCGACGCGTGTTTCGTGCGGGCCTATCCGGCGGCGACGGCGGAGGCGTGGGTAGATGGTCACGTCCTCGCCTTTGCATTCTTCGGCAAGGTGCCGACTTCGATCCTGTATGACAACGACCGGTGTCTGGTGGCGAAGATCCTGCCCGACGGCACGCGGCAACGCGCCACGCTTTTCAGCGGGTTCTTGTCGCATTACCTGTTCCGTGACCGCTATGGGCGGCCGGGCAAGGGGAACGACAAGGGCAATGTCGAGGGCTTGGTCGGCCTCTCCCGCCGCAACTTCATGGTGCCGATCCCCCGGTTCGTGACCTGGGAGGACTTCAACGCCTACTTGGAGGATCAGTGCCGCGAGCGTCAGGCGGACGTGCTTCGCGGCCAATCGGAGACCATCGGTCAGCGCCTCGCGCGGGATCTGACGGCCATGGCCGAGCTGCCAGCCGCGCCCTTCGACGCCTGTGATCAGACCACGGGTCGGGTCAGTTCTCAGTCGCTGGTGCGTTACAAAACCAACGATTACTCGGTCCCGGTCACCTATGGCCACCGCGATGTCTGGGTTCGCGGCTATGTCGGCGCAGTCGTGATCGGCTGCGGCGGTGAGGTCATCGCCAAGCATCCGCGCTGCTATGACCGCGAGGACATGGTATTCGATCCGATCCACTACCTTCCGCTGATCGAGAGGAAGATCAATGCCTTGGATCAGGCGGCCCCCCTGGCCGAATGGGACCTGCCACCCGAGTTCGCCACTCTGCGCCGTCTGATGGAGGCAAGGATGGTCAAGGCGGGGCGGCGCGAATACGTGCAGGTGCTGCGACTGCTGGAGACCTTCGGCATCGATGATCTCCATGCCGCGGTGAAGAAGGCGTTGCAGCTCGGCGCGGTTGGCTTCGATGCCGTGAAGCACCTTGTCCTCTGCCAGGTTGAGAAGCGGCCGCCGAAACTGGATCTCGACGTCTACCCCTACCTGCCGCGCGCAGAGGTCGGGACCACTTCGGCCGCGGCCTACATGTGCCTGTTGTCGGAGGATGTGGCATGACCGAAGCCCCGAAGATCCTGCTGGCTCATCACCTGAAGACGTTGAAGCTGCCGACTTTCCTGCGGGAATATGACAAGCTCGCCCGGCAATGTGCGGCCGAGGGCCAGGACCACGTTCAGTTCCTCACCCGCCTGGTCGAACTGGAACTGATCGACCGCGAGCGGCGCATGGTCGAGCGTCGCATCAAGGCCGCGAAGTTCCCCGTCACCAAGAGCCTCGACAGCTTCGACTTCAAGGCGATCCCCAAACTCAACAAGATGCAGGTGTTGGAACTGGCCCGCTGCGAGTGGATTGAACGCCGCGAGAACGTCATCGCCCTCGGCCCGAGCGGCACGGGCAAGACCCATGTTGCCCTCGGGCTGGGACTGGCCGCCTGCCAGAAGGGACTATCGGTGAGCTTCACCAGCGCCGCGGCGCTGGTCAACGAGTTGATGGAGGCGCGCGACGAGCGCCGTCTGCTGCGGCTGCAGAAGCAGATCGTCAGCCACAAGCTCCTCATCATCGACGAGTTGGGCTTCGTCCCCCTGAGCAAGACCGGCGCGGAGTTGCTGTTCGAGTTGATCTCGCAACGCTATGAGCGCGGGTCAACGATGATCACCAGCAACCTGCCGTTCGACGAATGGACCGAAACCTTCGGCACCGAGCGCCTCACCGGTGCTCTCCTCGACCGGCTGACCCACCACGTCCACATCCTCGAGATGAACGGCGACAGCTACCGGCTCGGCGAGAGCCGCGCCCGGAAAGCCGCGCCAAGCACCTGATCATCCGTTGCAGGATTGGCCCTGCGGGCCAATGCGCCATGGCCCGCGCCAGCTATGCGGCGAGCGCACGGGCCATGGCGCTAAGCCTCCCGCAACTGGCAGGATTTTGCGCCGCCCCGTGGCCGGTTTTGTCTCCGCCGTTGACAGCGATGGTGTCGGCAACCTCATGCACAAGATGCAAGTCATGGGAGATCAGAAGCACGGCAGCCCCGAATTCGGTGCGCAGGTCGCCGATCAGATCCACGATCTGACGTTGCACGATGGCGTCAAGCGAGGACGTGGGTTCGTCTGCGATAAGGAAGGCGGGTTGGCAAATCAATGCCATGGCGATCAACACCCGTTG
>JBOFFB010000801.1:0-2525 GCA_051648385.1 Allobosea sp. | reverse complement strand
CGGCTGTGCCTTCCGGGTCTCCTCGCGGATGACATGCTCCAGCCAGTCGCTGACGCTCATCCCGGCCTGCCGCGCAGCTTCTCGCGCGGCGTCGCGGGTGTTTGCGTCGATGCCTTTGACGCTCCAGGGCAGGCTTTGGGCCATTTGTCACTCGCCGCGGGGAGGATCGTGATCTTCGTCAGGCCGCAAAAGCACTCCCCGTCTGGTGCCGTTCGCGATGGGTTTTCCGATGCGTTGCCTGCGAATCGCCAGCACAGCGCGGCAGATACCCCACCGGGCAACTTTTTCCCCGTTATGGTAAACAGAGCGTTAAAGTATCTTGAGATTCGGTTACCGGCCGCAATCAGGCTGCGGGAAAGGTGCCATTTGACGAACGGACATTGTCATATTACCGTAACGTTCTTCTGAAGCATTTTGTGATTACGCCTTTTCTGATCCAAACCTGACTAAGTGATGCCATATTCAACGGCCAAGTTATGAACGAGCCGGACACGCCATCAACGCTATCCAGGTGAGGAAACCTGCATGACCACAAATCTCGCGCCGTCGGCGACACTGACAGGCAAGACTGCCTCTGCAACTTCGCAGTCGGATTGGGCTACAATTGGCGACATTGCTCGCGATTTCGATGTGACGCTTCGAACTTTGCGATTCTATGAGTCGCGCGGTTTGCTGGCACCGCGCCGCGAAGGAATGAACCGCTATTATTCAGCGCAGGATCGTTCAAGGCTCGAACTCATCCTCAAGGGCAAGAAGCTCGGCTTCACGCTGACCGAGATCAGAGCCCTGGTTGCACAGGGTGGAGAGAACAAGAATGGTTTGAAGCTTTCTCTTGGCCAGATCGACGAACAGCTGAAAATGCTGCGGAGCCAATTGGAAGAGTGTCAGTCCGCGATTGCGGAACTCGAAGATCGGCGGTTGTCGATGGTCGGCGTCAAAACGACCTGATACAGGTTAGCTGAGACGAACTTTTTACTGTTTCTGAGATCAAACCCCGTGCAGGAAAGCTGCGCGGGGTTCTTGTTTTTGGGTTGCCTTGTCGCTGAGGCGAACGCGTGCAGTTTGCAAGATTCCGCACGCCCCTACTTTCCAACATCACGAAGATAGTTTATATGTGAACAATCAGTTTTTTTCAGTACCCCGGTCGGTGTCTTGATCACACCATAAAACTCGGGTTTCTGGTTAGCGGTCGTGATTGAGAGGATATGGCGATGCCGGTTTACAAGGCCCCTGTTGAAGACGTGATGTTCTTGCTCAACGATGTTTTCCAGATCGAGCGCTACAACAACCTCCCCGGCTTTGCCGATGTCACGCCTGACCTGATCGAGGCCATCCTCTCCGAAGGCGCGAAGTTGTGCGAGGAAGTCTTCCAGCCGGTCAATCTCTCCGGTGACAAGGAGGGTTGCAAGCGTCATCCTGATGGTTCGGTGACGACGCCGAAGGGTTACAAGCAGGCCTTCGATGCCTACAAGGAAGGCGGCTGGCTGGGCTTGCCTGCGCCGGAAGAATTCGGCGGGCAGGGCCTGCCTTCGACGCTCAACGCGATCATGCAGGAGTTTTTGTCCTCGTCGAACCTGGCGCTCGGCATGTATCCGGGCCTGACCCAGGGCGCCATCGCTGCCATGATCGAGCACGCCTCGCAGGAACTCAAGCAGACCTACCTGCCCAAGATGATTTCCGGCGAGTGGACCGGCACCATGAACCTGACCGAGCCGCATTGCGGCACGGATCTCGGATTGCTCAAGACCAAGGCCGTGCCGAATGGCGACGGCTCCTATGCCATCAGCGGCACCAAGATCTTCATCTCCGCCGGCGAGCACGACATGGCGGACAACATCATCCACCTGGTGCTGGCCCGCGTCGAAGGCGCGCCGATGGGCACCAAGGGCATCACGCTCTTCGTGGTGCCGAAGTTCAAGGTCAACACCGACGGCTCGCTGGGCGCGCGGAACCCCGTTTCCTGCGGCTCGATCGAACACAAGATGGGCATCCACGGCAACTCCACCTGCCTCATGAACTACGATGGCGCGACAGGCTGGATCGTCGGCCACGAGAACAAGGGCCTCAACGCCATGTTCGTGATGATGAACGAGGCTCGCCTCGCCGTCGGCATCCAGGGCCTTGGCTGTTCCGAGGTCGCCTACCAGAACGCCGTCGCCTACGCCAAGGACCGCCGCCAGGGTCGCGCCCTCACCGGCGTTGCCGAGCCGGACAAGCCCGCCGACACGCTCATGGTTCACCCGGATGTTCGCCGCAACCTGATGTCGATCCGCGCCTTCAACGAGGCTGCCCGCGCACTCGTGCTGTGGACTGCGCTGAAGGCTGATGTTGCCCATCGCTCGGAGGATGCAGCCGAACGGCAAGCAGCCGACGATCACATGGGTCTGATGACGCCGGTGATCAAAGGCGTGCTCACCGATGTCGGCTTCGACAATGCGGTCAAGGCGCAGCAGATGTTCGGCGGCCATGGCTATGTCGAGGAATGGGGCATGAGCCAGTTCGTGCGCGATGCCCGCATCGCCATG
>JBOFFB010000800.1:0-1888 GCA_051648385.1 Allobosea sp. | reverse complement strand
GGAGCACCGCGACTGGCGAACTCTGCGCCCGTGGTCAGGCGCACGCCCTTTAGCATCGGCGCCAGAAAATAGCCGCGTTCGTGGTCGAGCACGGGGTGGTTCAGCATCGCGTTGCCGAGCGGCTGGTAGTGCATATGGTAGCCGCGCTTTACCGCGAGCGGGAAGCGGTAGCCGAGGTTCTTCGTCACAAGATCAGCCCACGGCCCGAGACAAACGACGGCATTCTTCGCGGTGATGATGGTGCCGTCGAAGCTTACAGCCGTCCATGTGCCATCATTGGCCTGGCTCAGCGTTGTGGCGTCGCCCATGGTGAACTGCCCGCCAAGCGCCTTGAACCGGTCCAGATAGGCAACACCAAGTCCATGCGGATCTGAGACCGAGACCGGGTCCGTCCAGTGCAGGCCGCCGATCAGGTCTGTTGTCAGGTGCGGCTCGGCCTCGCGCACGTCGGTTGCGCTGAGCTTTTTGTGGTTGAGGCCGAACTCGGCGTGCCACTTGTCAGCCTCGGCCCAGCGCGCATCGCGTTCAGCCTCGGTGCGGAAAACCTTCATCCAGCCCTTGCGGCGCAAAAGGTGGCTTGCGCCAGACTCCTCGGCCAGCACGTCGTGCTCGGTCACGCAGTGCTCGATCAACGTGGCGTAGTGCCGGGCGATGGCTTCGTGCTTGGCCTTGCGCGAATGCATCCAGTACGAGAACAGGAACGGCGCGAGTTTGGGAATGGCACTATAGTGATAGTGCGCATCGATGGTGTTGTTCATGGCGTAGCGGACAAGCGCGCCGAAATCATGCGGGAAGCCGTAAGGATAGACACCTTCGCGCTGTATCAGCCCGGCATTCCCGAACGAGGTTTCCTCGGATGCACCGCGCCGATCCATCAGCACCGTGTGCAACCCGCGCTTCTGAAGATGCAGCGCCACCGAGACGCCGACAATGCCCGCGCCAAGAACCAGACAATCCACCCGCATGCTGCTGCCCTTTCTGACAATTGCCGGCAAGATAATCGGAAACCGGCGCAATGAAATCGGGAATATGCCTGATATCTGTGCTGATTATGCGGAATATCTGAAAGGTTGATTCAAGTTGCGCGCCTGCGCAATTCTGCTAGGCCCAATCCATCGCCGCAAGCCTTCGAAGGCCGTTGTCATTGGGTTTCATTCTCTCCGCTTTGGCTCTGCTGGGCCGCTATGGCACGCAAGGGTTTGCGCTTTCGATTTTCATGGGCCTCGCCTTGCCGCAATTCGCAGCGGCGGCGCGCCCGCTTTTGCCTGTCACGATTTTCCTGTTCGTGGCGATGACGTTCGCGCGGGCTGACCTCTCGGCCATGAAAGCGGCGCTGCTGAAGCCGAAAGCGGTGATCATCGCGGTCATCTGGCTGACCGTCGCACCGATCCTGATGATGCTGGCCATCTTCGCGGTGTTTCCGAAGGCGTCGCTTGATCCGGGGTTGGTGCTCGGGCTCATCGTGGTGGCCGCTTCCCCGCCAATCATGTCCGGGCCTGCTGTCGCCATGATGCTCAACATCGAGCCGACGGTGCTGATTGCAGCGACGGTCATCACAACGACCGCTGCGCCGTTCCTCGCGCCACCAATCGCCGAAATGTTGCTGGGTGGCCCGGCACCCCTCGACACGCAGGTGTTGATGCTCCGGCTGCTTGGCCTCATCGGTGGGGCGATCATAGTGGCGCTGATTTTCCGCAAGCTCGTCGGCTACGAGCGCATCGTGGCGCACAAGGTCTCGCTCGATGGCTTTGGCGTGGTGATGTATTTCCTGTTCGCGATCGCCGCCATGGATGGTGTGACCAACGCCTTCATGACGCGGCCTGCGACGGTCTTCCTGTTTCTCGGCATCGCTTTCGCCGTGGTCATCGGCGGCTTTGTGCTGGCCTGG
>JBOFFB010000799.1:0-2359 GCA_051648385.1 Allobosea sp. | reverse complement strand
GGACCAGCGCTTGCACATCCGCTGGAAGTGCGTTGAACTTCGCCTGGCTGAAAGCGAACATCGTCGTCGACTGATGGAAACGTGTCAGCGCATAGTGTTTGGCAACTTCCAGGAACCTGTCGGCCAACATGGCGTCTGGCGAAACCTCCAGCGCGTCAACGACGCCATTTTGCAGGGACAGGAACACCTCGCCGTAGGCCATCGGCGTCGGCTGCGCGCCGACGGCAGTATAGGCCTGTACCCAGCCAGGCGTCTGAAGGACACGGATCTTGAGGCCTTTCAGATCGGCGGGCGTGTTGATTGCCTTGTCCCGCGTGGCAATATGGCGCTCGAAGATGCCGCCAAAGGCGAGCCCTACCATTCCGTGCGGCTCCACCAGTTTCAACAACCGTGCGCCCATCGCTCCCCGCAGGATCCGCTCGGCTTGTTCGCGGTTGTCACAGAGGTGCGGCAGCGACAGCACGCGGTACTCAGGCACCGTCGATTCCATGGAGCCGAGACCGAAGAACCCCCCATCGATAACGCCGGTGCGGACCGACTGAATGATACGGCCCTCGTTGCCCAGCGCGCCGCAGCATTGCACATTGACTTTCACGCGGCCATTGGAGCGGGCCTCCATCAGTTCTTTGAACTTCAAACCCGCCGCGTGGTAGAAACTCTTCTCACTCAACACATGGCCAATAGTGATCTCGGTCTGGGCCCTGGCTGGGCCAGTCCATGCGATGGCCGCTATCGCCATCGCCATCAGTGTCGTCAGGATACGCATGGTCTTCCTCCCTTGGTTTAACTGCCTTGGTTGACCTACCGGATGAGCGCGAGGCTGAGCCACGGAACATACGTGATGATCATCATGTTGACGATGAGGACGCCAAGGAACACCAGAAGCGGCCGCATCAGTTGCTCCATGGTCACGTTGGCGATGCCGCAGGCCACGAAGAGATTTACGCCAACCGGCGGCGTCACCATGCCGATCGCGAGATTGACGATCATGATCAGGCCGAAGTGGACGGGGTCGATCCCCAGCTGCGTCGCTACCGGCGCCAATACGGGCGCCAGGATGATCAACGCGGCGAACGTTTCCATGAACATGCCAACCACGAAAAGGAAAAGATTGACGATCAGAAGGAAGACTATTGGATTTGATGACACGCCGCGAATTGCGCCGGCGATCTGCTGCGGGGCCTGCATCAACGCCATGGCGTAGGCAAAGACGAAAGCAAATCCGACGATTACCATGACCACCGCGGAGGTGAAGGCGGATTCGGCGAAAATCTTCGGCAGATCCCGGAATGGGATTTCGCGATAGACGAGGCAGCCAAGAAACAGCGCATAGGCGACCGCGACGACAGCTGCTTCCGTAGGCGTGAATATGCCGCCATAAATACCGCCCAGGATGATGAAGGGCATGACCAGTGACAGACTCGCCCGTTTCGTCGCCGCGCCGATGCCGAGGACGTAAGTCTTGAGTGTGAATGTCTCGCGTTCGCCGTAGCCTTTGAGCGACGAGACGATCACGATAGCGATGATCAGGCTGCAGCCAATCAAAATTCCCGGAAGGATACCGGCGATAAATAGATCCGTGATCGAGAGGCCTGTGATCACGGCGTAGATCACCATGGGCACCGAGGGCGGAATGATGACGCCAAGTTCGCCGGACGAAGCGACGACAGCGGCAGCGAACGGGCGGGGATAGTTCTTCTTCTCCATCTCGGGGATCAGCGTGGAGCCGATTGCTGCCGCCGTCGCTGCGGAAGAGCCGGAGATCGTGGCGAAGAGCATCGACGTCAGCACCGTGGCCGCCGCCAGCCCGCCACGCAGGACGCCGACCAGCGATACCGCAAATTCCACGAGTCTTCGCGCAACGCCTCCTGTCATCATCAGCCGGCCTGCAAGCACATAAAGCGGCACAGCGAGCAGCACGAAGCTGTCCAGGGAATCGAAGATCACCTGCGGGATAGCGATAAGCGGCAGCTTCTTTTCAAGGAAATAGGGCATCGCTGCCAGTCCCAGCGCGAATGCGATAGGCACCGACAGTGCGAACAGACCGAGCATGACGAGCACCAGAAACGTCATGTCGTCACTCCGTCGCGCCAAGAGAGGCGGTGGCTCGCAGATCACCGCCCGGCAGCAGCGCTTCCGCGATGAAGGCGAGAGTATTGATGATCATCAGCGCAGCGCCGATAGGCATCGCCCAATAGACCCAGCTCTTGCTTATCTGCATCACCGGGCTCATCTCTGAACGCCCGATGAGCTGCACAAACTGCCAGCCGTAGACGAGAAGTATACCAAAGAGCCAGAGGCACAGACACAGCGCAAGCAGGCGCGCTGCGGAACCCAGGCGCGCCGGAAGCCAGTTGAT
>JBOFFB010000798.1:0-6251 GCA_051648385.1 Allobosea sp. | reverse complement strand
CATGCGTCTGGCGCGGGTTGTGCATTGCTGGCTCAACGTGCCAGATTTGCGAACTGCGTGCGAGCCATGCGGGTTTGGGGAAGCCATACGATGTTGCCGAAGGCTGATGTGATCCTCACGAATGGCGCGGTGTTCATCGGTGCGAACGAAGGCATGGCGGAAGCCGTAGCGCTGTGGAACGGGCAGGTGCTCGCCACAGGCAAGGCGTCCGAGATCGCGGCGCTCAAGGGCCCGGCCACCCGCGTGATCGACCTTCGCGGCAGACTGGCGACGCCGGGGCTGTACGAAGCCCACATGCACCTGCTGCCGCTCGGTCTGATGATGGCCGATGTGGATGTCAGGCCACGCTTTGCCCGTACGCTCGATGACCTGCTCAAAGCCATCAAAGCCAAGGCGGACAGCTTGAAGCCCGGCGAGTGGGTGCTCGCGCGCGGCTATGACCAGTTCGAACTCGACGTGAAGCGCCACCCGCATCTGTCGGAGCTCGATGCGGTCGCCCCGAACAACCCCGTCTATCTGGTCCGCGCTTGCGGGCACCTGTCGGTGGTCAACTCGAAGGCGTTCGAGCTGGCAGGTGTGACAACTGAAACGCCCGTGCCACAAGGCGGCGCCATCGAGCACGTACAGGGCAAGCTGACAGGGTTGCTGGCCGAGACCGGGCGTGACCCGATCAAGAAAGTGCTGCCGACACCAACGCACGAGATGCTGGTGGCAGCGATCGAGCGGGCGGCGCGCTACTGCAACCAGTTCGGCATCACCAGCTGCATGGATGCAGCGGTCGGGATGCGCGCGGGTTATGCCGAAATCATCGCCTATCGCAGCGCCGTCGTGCAGGGCCGGATGCCGATCCGCACCAACCAGTGCCTGCTCGGCGGGCCGGGCGGCATTGCCGAGCGCTGTTTCGGCGAAGGGTTGGTCTCAGGTTTCGGTGATCACAACCTCAGCGTTGGCCCGGTGAAGATCTTCACCGATGGCTCGGCGGGAGGGCGCACCGCGGCGATGTCCAGCGCCTATCTCGGCGAGCCCGAGACGTTTGGGCTGTCGTTGCTCAAAGACCATGAAATGGATGAGTGGACGCTGGACTACCACGCCAAGGGTTATCAGCTCGCCATCCACGCCATCGGCGATGCCGCCATCGAGCAGACCTTGCGGGCGATGGAGAAGGCGCTGGCGAAGTATCCAGATGCGCACCGCCGCCACCGCATCGAGCATTGCGGCTTCAACTCGGATGACCATATGACGCGCATGCGCGCGGCCGGCATCGAGCCTGCGCCGCAGCCAGTGTTCATCCATGATTTCGGTGATCTCTACGTCTCGGTCGTGGGCGAGACGCGCGCCCATGAAAGCTACCCGATGCAGACGTGGATAAGGCGCGGCTTCAAGCCATCCGCCTCATCCGATGCGCCCGTTTGCGATGCCAACCCGTTCCCGAACATCTATACGATGCTGACGCGAAAGACCTCGCGCGGCACGGTGATCGGTGCGGACGAGACGCTGACAATCACCGAGGCGCTGCAGGCCTATACCGAGTTTGGTGCGTACGCGAACAAGGCCGAGGCTCATCGCGGCAAGCTGCTGTCCGGAATGGCGGCAGATATCGCGGTGTTCTCGCGCGACATGATGACTGCGACGCCGGAGCAGGTCCGCGATGACACCAGCTGCGATCTGACCTTGCTGGGCGGCCAACCCGTGCATGATCCGCATGGCGAGTGGAGGCACTGACGCCTCATGGCAAAACATCTCATCACGCGCATGCTGATGTCGTTGCCGGTATTGCTGGGCGTGCTCGTTTTGGGCTTTCTGCTGCTTCAACTGGTGCCGGGCGATGTGGCGCGTGTGATTGCCGGGCCGACAGCGACGCAGGATGTGGTCGATCAGATCAGGGGCGATCTCGGGCTTGACCGCCCGCTTGTGGTGCAATTCCTGTTCTATCTGACGCGGGTAATGCAAGGCGATCTCGGCTATTCGATGATCAACAACACTGCCGTGGCGTCCGAACTGGCGGAAGCCCTGTGGCCGACTGCCGAGCTCGTCATCGCCTGCCTGATCTGGGCCGTGCCCGCCGGCATAGCGCTCGGCACCATCGCTGCGATGAACCGGGGCCGCTGGATCGACCGCACGGTGATCGCGATTTCCGTGATCGGGGTGTCGACGCCAGTGTTCTTCTTCGCGCTCATTCTGATGATCTGGCTGGGTTATCATTGGCAGATATTCCCGTTCCTTGGGCGTGCCGGACCGATCTGGACACTTGAAGGGTTGTACGGGATCGTACTGCCAGCACTGACGCTTGGCCTCAGCTTCATCGGCCCGGTTGCGCGCATGACGCGGACCTCAGCGCTGGAGGTGATGAACGCCGACCATGTGCGCACTGCCCGCGCCAAAGGCCTCAAGGAGCGCACGGTCGTGATCAAGCACGTGCTGCGCAATGCGCTGATCCCTGTGATCACGCTGATCGGCCTGCAGGCTGGTTTCCTGCTCGGCGGGGCGGTCGTTACCGAGACGATCTTCTCGTGGCCCGGCGTCGGGCGCATGGCGGTGGGGGCCATCCTGGCGCGTGATTTGCCGCTGGCGCAAGGTGCAATCCTGGTGCTCGCGCTGTGCTTCATCGTGATCAACCTTATCGTCGATCTGACCTACGCCGCGCTTGATCCACGGGTGAAGGCATCATGAGCGAAGCGGTGCTCACCTCTGCCGCCATTCCAGCCCGCAAGCCGAGGCCGGGCATCCTCAAGCGGCTGATGCGCGATAAGCTGGCGCTGACGGCGGGGCTGGTGCTGGTTGCAATCATCATCGCAGCGCTGCTTGCTCCGTGGATCGCGCCGCATGATCCTTACCTGACCACGCGCCGCCGCATGCTGCCGCCGGTCTGGGAAGCGCGCGGCACATGGACATACCTGCTCGGCACGGACAGCCTTGGCCGCTGCATGCTCTCGCGCCTGCTTTACGGCACGCGCGCCACCTTGATGGTTGGCATTGTCGCCACCGCGATTGGCGGCGCGATCGGCATGGCCATCGGCTTCATCTCCGCCTTCTACCGCAGTCTTGATGGCGTGCTGATGCGCATCAACGACGTGCTGCTTTCAATTCCCGCCATCCTGCTCGGCCTCGCGCTCGCCGCCGTGATCGGCTCAGGGCTGAACGCCATCATTGCGGCGCTGGTGGTCGCCACCATCCCGACCGTGGCGCGGGTGACGCGCGGGGCGGCACTGGTGGTGATGGCGCAGGATTTCATGGAGGCGGGGCGCTCGATCGGGTTGCCGGATTTCACCTTGATGTGGCGCTATCTGGCGCTCAATTGCATCTCGTCGGTGTTCGTTTACCTCACCTTGCGCTTCGCCCAGTCGATCCTGCTTGGGGCTGTCTTGTCGTTTCTCGGGCTTGGCGCGCAGCCGCCGGCCGCGGAGCTTGGCATGATGGCCTCATCGGGCCGCAATGAACTGTTCATCGCGCCGCACATCGCCACCTTGCCGAGCCTGATGATCGTGATCATCGTGCTGTGCGCCAACATCCTTGGCGATGCGCTGCGTGATCTGCTCGATCCGCGCCTGCGCAAGCTCTAGGACGCTACAGGATTTGGAGGCGGCACAAGATTTGCGAGTTAGAATTTCGAAAAATTGCCACAGGGAGAGTGAACCGATGAAGACAACAAATTGGGCCACCGGATTTGCTGCACTCGCAGCGCTCGGGGCATCAGTCTTGACGACACCTGTCAGCGCGCAGGTGCCGAACAGCATCACAATCGTGCGCGAGGTCGACTCCGACCGTTACGATCCGCATCGCTCGACGGCCCGTGCCGGCACCGAAATCCTGTTCATGCTCGGCGACACGCTGGTCTCGCTCGATTTCGACATGCAGACGATCAAGCCTGGCCTTGCGACAAGCTGGACTGTCTCGCCAGATGGCAAGACCTACACCTTCAAGCTTCGCAATGACGTGACCTTCTGTGACGGCAAGAAGATGACCGCTGCCGATGTGGCCTATTCGATCAAGCGCTGGATAGACCCTGCCACGCGTTCTCCGGTGGTGTGGCGCGCCGGCCCGGTCGATGACGTGGTAGCCATCGATGATGTAACCGTCGAATACCGCCTGAAGGCACCCTACTCCGAACTGCTCTACCAACTCTCGCAGAGCTTCGGCATCGTCCTCGACAAGGCCAATGTCGAGGCACTGGGCGCTGATTTCGGCGTCAAGGGCTTCAACGGCACGGGGCCTTACTGCTGGGGTGACTGGCGGCCGCGCAACGACCTCAAGCTCAAGCGCAATGCCAACTACAAGTGGGGCCCGCCGCAATACGAGAACCGCGGCCCGGCCCATATCGAGGAAATCGTCTGGCGCATCGTGCCGGAGGAAACCACGCGCCTTGCCGCAGTGATGACCGGTCAGTCGCAGATCACGCAATACGTGCCGTATTCGGGCCTCTCCCAGATCCGCGCCAACCGCAACCTGCGCGTGCTCGAAACCAAGGAGGCCTTCTGGACCTATTTCATCGGCTTCAAGATCGACAAGGCCGGCGTCGATGAGCCACTCGTGCGGCGTGCCATGGTGATGGCTGTGGATCAGGACTCGATCTCCAAAGACATCAATTTCGGCGAGACCGAGCCCGCCTACTCCTACATCAGCCAGCTCGCCCGCGACTGGGACAAGACCTATGACGGCAAGCTGATCAAGACCAACGTTGTCGAGGCCAACAAGCTGCTCGATCAAGCCGGATGGGTGCGCGGGGCTGACGGCATGCGCGCCAAGAACGGCGTCAAGCTCTCGCCACTGGCTTACGGTTTTGCCGGTTCGACCTGGCAGAAGCTGATGGAGGCCGTGCAGGGCGACCTGCGCAAGATCGGCGTCGACATGCGGGTGCAGATGTTCGACGCCACGGTGGCCTGGGGCAAGCTCGCCACACAGGAATTCGACATGTTCGGCATGAGTTTCCCGTATGTGACGGCAGGCGAGGCGCTGAACCTCTATTTCCGCTCGGCGAACACACCCACGCCCAATCGCATGAACTGGAAGAACCCGGACACAGACGCCAACCTCGTCAAAGGTTCGACTGCCATCGACGATGCTACGCGTTCAGGCGCTTTCGCCGCCGTGATCCAGCAGGTGCATGACGCAGCAGTGTGGATCCCGCTCTACCACGAGCCGATGAAGATCGCGATGACCACTCGCCTCGCACCCTTCAAGGCCCACAACATCTACGGCTCGGGCCTCTACAAGGGGCTCGATCTGAAATTTGTGCGCTGAGTTTCAGATCATACTGCTTTGCAGTGTCATCACCGGCCTTGAGCCGGTGATCTCGGCCACATGAGCGCTGCGCCTTCCATAACGAGATGGCCGCCACAAGGGCGGCCATGACACGATTGAAATGGACTTGGAAAAGGACCGCCCCATGCCCGTGACTGTGATCAAGAACGCTGACTGGATCGTGGCCTTCGACGAGGTCGCCGGGGGCCATGTGTATCTCAAGGGTGGCGATGTTGCGTTTGAGGGCAACAGGCTGGTCCATGTCGGCGGCACGTATGACGGCCCTGCCAAGACCGTGATCGACGGTGCCGGACGCATGGTGATGCCCGGCCTGGTCAACATTCACTCGCACCCATCCTCCGAGGCGATGACGAAGGGCTGGAATGACGAGCTTGGTTCGGCCAAGCTCTATGGTTCGTCGCTGTATGAGTTCATGCCGCTGTTCCGCTGCGATGCGGAGGGCATTCCGGCCTGCGTGACTGTTTCCTATTCCGAGTTGCTGCTGTCCGGTGTGACCACCCTCGTTGACCTTTCAGTGGCTTGGGAGGGTTGGCTCGACCACTTTGCCGCATCCGGCCTGCGCGGCGTTCTGGCGCCGATGTATCGCTCGGCCCGCTGGTTCACGAAAAATGGCCACGTGGTTGAATACGAGTGGGATGCCAAGGCGGGCGAAAAGGCGATGGCTGACGCCATGGCGGTGCTCGACAAGGCGGCCAAGCATCCATCGAAGCGTTTGACCGGCATGGTCGCACCCTCGCAGATCGACACCTGCACGCCCGAATTGATCCGGGACAGTTTCGCCGAAGCCAAGAAGCGCAAGCTGCCTTTCCAGATCCATGCGGCGCAATCGGTCGTGGAATTCCACGAGATCACGCGGCGGCATGGCATGACGCCGGTCGAGTGGCTGTTGTCGCTGGGTGTGCTGTCGCCACGCTCGATTATTGGCCACGGCATCTTTCTCGACAGCCACACATCCAGCCATTGGCCTGCCACTGGTGACATGGAGACGCTGG
>JBOFFB010000797.1:0-3007 GCA_051648385.1 Allobosea sp. | reverse complement strand
AATCTGCGTCCTCACCGTTCCGACACCGGCAATATGCCCCTCAAGCACATCGCCGCGCACGACAGCCGCCACACCCTCTGGTGTGCCGGTCATGATCAGATCACCGGAGCCGAGGCGGACCTGGCGCGACAGGTAGGCGATGGTCTCTGGCACGCTCCAGATCATCTTCGCAAGATCGGATGATTGGCGCACCTTGCCGTTGACCTTCAGCTCAATCGATCCGCTTGACGGGTGACCGATTGTGGCAGCGGGATAGATGTCGCCAATAGGGGCTGAATGGTCGAAGCCCTTGGACATATCCCATGGGCGTCCGGCCTTCTTGGCGGCGGCTTGCAGGTCGCGACGGGTCATGTCGAGGCCGGCGGCATAACCGAAGACGTGATCCAGCGCGTGCGCTTCATCGATATCGATGCCGCCCGTGCCGATGGCGACAACAAGTTCCATCTCATGATGCAGGTCATTGGTGGCAGGTGGATAGGGCATGGCCCCGCCATCCACCACCACCGCATCCGACGGCTTTGTGAAGAAGAACGGTTCTTCGCGGTCAGGATCGCCACCCATTTCGCGCACGTGCTCGGCATAATTGCGGCCTACGCAGAATATGCGGCGCACCGGGAAAAGACCGCCACCAACAACAGGTACGGCGCTGACCATGGGTGGTGTGAAGACGTAGTGGTCCATCGATCCAGCCCTCATCGGCTCAGGCCTTGCCTGCTTCGTAGCGCGACCTGGTTTCGGCATTCATCGGATACAAGCCTGGCAACGGCACGCCTTTGGCAATCTCGTCCATGATCCAGGCCTCCATGCGCTCCTGTTCGGGCGCTAGCCTGACGACCTCGTCAAGCAAAGCCTGCGGGATCAGCACCGCGCCGTCGTCATCGACCACAACCACGTCATTGGGGAACACAGCGACACCGCCGCAACCAATCGGCTCCTGCCAATCGACGAAAGTGAGGCCGGCCACTGATGCCGGGGCTGCGGCACCTTGGCACCAGACGGGCAATCCTGTGCCCAGCACGCCAGCGAGGTCGCGCACGACGCCATCGGTGACCAGCCCGCCGACGCCTTTCTTGGCCATGCGTGCGCACAGGATGTCACCAAAAATGCCTGCATCGGTCACGCCGAGGGCACCGGCAACCGCGATGCAACCCTCGGGCATCGCTTCGATGGCAGCGCGGGTGGAGATCGGCGACGACCATGACTCAGGTGTTGCAAGGTCTTCACGGGCCGGCACGAACCGCAGCGTGAAAGCGCGTCCCACAAGGCGAGCCTGGCCTGTGCGGATTGGCTTCGAGCCGCGCATCCAGATGTTGCGCAGGCCTTTCTTGAGCAGGATCGTGGTGATGGTGGCTGTGGTCACGCCACTGAGGGTCGAAACAACATGCGGATCAAGGGGAAGAGACACAACTGACACGGGCGCTACACTGGTTTGAGGAGGTTTTGTACTCCGTTCTGGAACGAACCGAGATGGAACGCAACGTCTCGGGATTGCATGCCGACCATGCCTCAACCAGCCCTGAGCAGCCTGACAGCCGCGTCGCGCTCGAACAGATAGAGCAGGGTGCGCAGGGCTTGCCCGCGTGGGCTGAGGAGATCCTGATCCTTTTCGACAATCAGCCGGGCGTCATCGCGCGCCGCCGCGAGCAAATCACCATCGATCTCTGGCCGCGCGATCCTGAAGCCCGGCATGCCGGACTGGCGCGTGCCGAGCACTTCGCCCTCGCCGCGCAGTTTGAGGTCTTCTTCGGCGATGCGGAAGCCATCTTCAGTCTCGCGCATGATGGCGATGCGGGCTTCCGCCACCGGGCCGAGCGGGCCCTTGTAGAGCAGGATGCAGGTTGACGCCGCAGAACCACGCCCGATGCGGCCCCTGAGTTGGTGAAGTTGCGCCAAGCCAAAGCGCTCGGCATGCTCGATGACCATCACGGTTGCATTTGGTACGTCGACGCCGACTTCGATCACGGTGGTCGAGATGAGAAGAGCGATCTCACCGGTCTGGAAGCGTGCCATGGCCGCGTCCTTGTCGCGGCCCGGCATCTGGCCGTGCAGCAGGCCAACCTTCGCGCCGAACTGTTCGCGCAAGGCCTCGTAGCGGTCAGTGGCGGCGGAAACATCAAGCGTTTCGCTTTCCTGCACCAGCGGGCACACCCAGTAAACCTGTGCGCCCGCATCGATGGCGCGACCGACGGCTCCGACAACCTCGTCGTACCGGTCGAGCGAAACTGCGCGCGTGGTAATCGGCTTGCGGCCAGCGGGCTTTTCGCTGAGCACCGAGACATCCATGTCGCCAAACCATGTCAGCGCAAGCGTACGCGGGATGGGTGTGGCGGTCATGACAAGCACGTCGACTGCTTCGCCTTTCGCGCCGATGGCGAGGCGCTGGTGAACGCCGAAGCGATGCTGTTCATCAACCACGGCAAGGCCGAGATCCTTGAAGATCACGTGTTCCTGGAACAGCGCATGCGTGCCGACCACGATGTTGATCGTGCCATCGGCCAGCCCGGCCAGCACGCGGGCGCGTTCTGCCCCTTTTTCGCGGCCTGTCAGCAAGGCGAGAGTCAGGCCTATCGCCTTTGCCTGCTCATGCAGGCGGTCAGCATGCTGGCGGGCGAGGAGTTCGGTGGGGGCCATCATCGCCGACTGGCGGCCGACCTCCGCAGCGCTGGCCATGGCCATCATGGCAACAGCTGTCTTGCCGGAGCCGACATCGCCCTGAAGCAGGCGCAACATGCGCTCGGGCTTGGCCATGTCGGTCCGGATCTGATCGACGGCTTCGCGCTGGCTACGTGTCAATTCGTAGGGCAAGGCCTTGGCCAGAGCTTTCACAAGGTGCCCGTCGCCACTGTTGCGACGCCCCGCGCTGCGCTTGCGGACGGAGCGGACAAGCGCAAGCGCAAGCTGGCTCGCCAGCAACTCGTCATAGGCAAGCCTGCGGCGAGCGGCTGTATCTGGCGCAAACGCTTCGACATCCGGCGGTGCATGCAATGCGTGCAATGCATCGCCGAAG
>JBOFFB010000796.1:0-2576 GCA_051648385.1 Allobosea sp. | reverse complement strand
GTGATCGAATACGCCGGGGAGGCCTTCCGCGCCATGTCGATGGAAGGCCGCATGACGGTCTGCAACATGTCGATCGAGGCTGGCGCAAGGGCCGGCATGATCGCGCCAGATGAGAAAGCCTACGCCTACCTGCATGGCCGCCCGAAGGCACCGAAGGGCGCGGCCTGGGATGCCGCCCTGCGCTATTGGGAGACGCTTGCCACCGATGACGGCGCGCACTTCGACCGCGTGGTGACGCTGGACGCGAACAACCTGCCGCCTATCGTCTCGTGGGGCACCTCGCCTGAGGACGTGATCTCGATCGCGGGCGCCGTGCCGGATCCTAGCCTGATCGCGGACGAGACCAAGCGCGCCTCGAAGCAGCGCGCGCTCGACTACATGGGCCTGAAGGCAGGCACCAAGATCACTGACATCGAACTTGATGTGATCTGGATCGGCTCGTGCACCAATGGCCGCATCGAGGACATGCGGGCGGTGGCGCGCATCGTCGAAGGCAAGAAGCTGCATGAGCGGCTGCACTACGGCATGATCGTGCCGGGTTCAGGCCTCGTGAAGGAGCAGGCCGAGGCCGAGGGGTTGGACAAGATCTTCATCGCAGCAGGCTTCGAGTGGCGCGAGCCGGGCTGCTCGATGTGCCTCGGCATGAACCCCGACCAGCTCAAGCCGGGCCAGCGCGCCGCATCAACCTCTAACCGCAACTTCGAAGGCCGCCAGGGCTTCAAGGGCCGCACGCATCTGGTGTCGCCACAGATGGCAGCAGCTGCGGCGCTTGCGGGGCGGTTTGTCGATGTGAGGACGTTGGGCTAAGGTAATCCTAGCGTGATGGGTTCCGGGCTCGGCTTTGCCGCCCCGGAATGACGGTGGTGCGATGCCTGAACCCGACCAGAGCCAACTCGAAGCCAAGGCCATCCTCGACCGCGCCAAACGCGATCAGGAGGGCATCCTTGCCTCATCGATGGCGCGCGCGTCGGACCATTTCGCGGCGAAGGACGCTGTCGGGCAGGGCGATGGTGGCAGCACGGACAACGTCGAACTCTGGGGCCGCCGTATCGGGCGCTCATTGTCGCTGATCGGCGTAATCGTGCTGGGCTACATGCTGGGGGTTCAGCTCAAGCTGTGGTGAGCGGACCAACGCCGTCATGGTCGGGCTTGACCCGACCATCCACGTCTTTCTCGACCATGCCGGTGGTCAAACGTGGAGGGTCGGGTCAAGCCCAACCATGACGGTGAGATGCGATGGTGACAGGGTGGTCGCCACGCCCTATCTCCGCATCATGACTGAACCCCTCGCATCCCTCAAAGCCCCGACCCTCGCCGATTTCGAACGGCTTGCCGCTGATGCCTACGCCCAGTTGCCCGAGGAATTTCGCGCGCTCTGCGGCGCGGTGATCATCCGCATCGACGATTTCCCCAGCGATGAGGTGCTGGAGGAGATGCAGGCCGAGACGCCATTTGACCTGCTGGGCCTGTTCAGCGGCATCGGCATGGCGCAGGACGCCGCCGTGGCCGAGACGGGCCGCATGCCCAACACCATCCATCTCTACCGCCGACCGATGCTCACTACTGGGCCGAACATGACGAGACGCTGGGCCACCTCGTCACGCACGTGCTGGTGCACGAGATCGGCCATCATTTCGGGTTGAGCGACGAGGATATGGAAGTGATCGAGGGGCGGGCGGGCTGAGCCGACAAGCCGGGTGACAAGCGCGTTTCGGCTCGCTATTCAGACCAAGTTCAGGAGCCGCCCCATGAAACCCTTCACCACGCTGACGTCGACCCCTGCGCCGATGAAGGTGATGAATGTCGATACCGACATGATTATCCCCAAGCAATTCCTCAAGACGATCAAGCGCACTGGCCTCGGCACGGCGCTGTTCGCCGAGATGCGCTACAACGAGGACGGCACCGAGAACCCCGATTTCGTGCTGAACAAGCCGGCCTACCGCAAATCCGAAATCCTGATCGCGGGCGACAATTTCGGCTGCGGCTCGTCGCGCGAGCATGCGCCCTGGGCCTTGCTCGATTTCGGCATCCGCTGCGTGATCTCGACCAGCTTCGCGGACATTTTCTACAACAACAGCTTCAAGAACGGCATCCTGCCGATCACGGTGTCGCCGGAAGACCTCGAAAAGCTGTTCGATGATGCAGATCGCGGCTCCAACGCCACGCTGACCATTGATCTCGAAAAGCAGGAAATCAGCGGCCCCGATGGCGGCACCATCCGCTTCGAGATCGACCCGTTCCGAAAGCATTGCCTGATGAACGGCCTCGACGATATCGGCCTTACTCTGGAAAAGGGTGCCTCGATTGACGCCTATGAGGCCAAGCTGAAACAGCGCGAGTGGGCTTGAGCGCTGTGTTTGCACAACTTCATGGTCGGGCTTGACCCGCCCATCCACGTCTTGTCTTGGTGCGCCGGTAAAACGTGGATGGTCTGGTCAAGCCCGACCATGACGATTGGGGCAGGGTTTGACGGACCGCCTCAAAACTTCCTTAACCATGCGCGATGCCTAGTCGGAGCAAATCATTTGCCCGTATGGAGCCATGTTCATGTTGTCTCGCCCTTTGATTGCCGC
>JBOFFB010000795.1:0-1955 GCA_051648385.1 Allobosea sp. | reverse complement strand
CCGCTCCCGTCCCGCCCGTAACCGCGATCACGGGTTTGCGGATATCGATGGACAGGCGTTCAAGCTCCGAGCCGCTGGCGCGGCGGCTGGCTTCTGCCAACTCCCATCGTGCGTTGACGCGTCTGCCATCGGCAAGAGTGGCCACAAGCGGGCCATCGCCCTGCGCGAGAACGTGGCCGGGCGTATGCGGCTGGCCGATGAAGACGACCGGGCCGGTGCTCAGCTGCGTCACGCCTGCTGTCGCGCTGCGCATCAGCGTCACATCCCGGCAGCGGATTTCAAGACGGAACGGATATCCGCTGATATTGCGATCAAGGCAGGCCCATGTGTCACCACGCGCGGCTGTTTCCGCGAGGGCCTTGTCGATGCCGGAACTGACGAGGCTACGGGCAATGAACCAGAACGCGCTCCAGCCTGCCACGATCAGGGCGAGCACGACAATCGGCAGATACAAGCCCCAGCGGATGCCACCGGAACGGGACTTGGACTGCCGTGCGTTGTCGGGTGTTGGTGTTGTCATGCGGTTTTGCCTGCTTGCATCGTCTTGCCACCCTTGATAGCGCCGGGACGTTGCCGGTGCGAGACAAAACACACGGGCGACACAAGACAAGGACAGTTGCCGTGATCACCACGATATCTGCACCCGGCCCGGATGATCTGTGGGTGTTTGGCTATGGCTCCTTGATGTGGCGGCCGGGCTTTGACTTCGCCGAGCGGCATGTCGCGACATTGCGCGGCTTTCACCGTTCCTTGTGCGTCTACTCGCATGTGCATCGCGGCACACCAGAGCGCCCTGGTCTGGTGATGGGCCTTGACCGTGGTGGGGCGTGCAAAGGGCTGGCTTATCGGGTGCACGCGTCGGATGCTGCCAAGACGGTTGCCTACCTGCGCGAACGCGAACAGGTCACGTCGGTCTATCTCGAAAAGATCGTGCCGGTGCGTCTGTCGGACGGCCAGCGCAAGCTGGCGCTGACCTACACGGTCGACAAGGGTCACAACCAGTATGCCGGGCGGCTTGATCGCGATGCACTGCTGGATTTCGTCAGACAGGGCCATGGTGTGTCCGGTGCCAACCCCGACTACGTGCTGCGCACGCATGCGCAACTGCTTGAACTGGGCATTGCTGATCCGGCGCTGTCATGGCTGGCACGGCAACTCGCGCCGCACCCAACGACGTGAACCTGATAATTCAGTGCACGGGCGTCAGGTCAGCCACTGCCTTGCGCCTGTCCTCGCCTGTGGCGGCAATCAGGTGGACGTGGATTTCGGTTGCGCCTGCAGCCAGAACCTCGTCGCGCCAGCGCAACACGGCGGCCTCCAGTCCCCAAGGACCGGCATCGCGCACACTCAGGATGTTGCGGCTGTGGTCCACCGCGATCAGCACACTGTCGGCAAAAGACAGCGCATCGCTGTCTCCAACCGCAAATGACGAGGCCACATAGCGCCGCCCGGACCGTCCGCGCCATGCGGTGAACCGGCCGGTATGGGCACTCGACAAGGAGCGCAGGGCCAGTTCCCGTGGCCCCTTGGTCGGCGGCTGGGAACTGACGCCAGCGTTGAAATCGAAGGCCGGTTGTTCTGCTTCACGAAAGGCGAGACGTGTCATGTTCCTGCTCCGTTCATGGAACATAAAAAGAACAAACCTGCGCTTCTGTCAAGCGTCTTTTTTCGTCTGCCCTTCTAAATCATCCCGCACTGAGATGGAATCCATCTCAATGCGGAAAGATGATCGAGCATAATAAGATAGAGCATTGCGTACTCACAAAACCACACTACACGACACGATTGTTTGAGAGCGGCAATTGGCTGCTATTTGGGTGATTCATCCTCGCCAAAGGAGCATCACCATGGCCTCCAATTTTGTTGCCGCCCTCGCATCGAAGCTATCGCCGCATGTCGGGTTGGGCAAGACACGGCTTGAGACGTTGTGTTTGCTGATTGTGGGTGTGATCAGC
>JBOFFB010000794.1:0-2887 GCA_051648385.1 Allobosea sp. | reverse complement strand
TCGAGAAGGGGTCAGACGAGTATAGCTCGTGGTACGGAGTGCTTCGTCGAAGTCCCCCATATGGAAACACGCGGCATCCAAGATGATTTCACAAGCGCTAGTCGTAAGCGTTCTCAGGAGGGCACTGTCTGGTTAGCTTGACGGCTTAAAGTTCCATGGAAGCAGGTCGTCGATACCGCTTTGCGGATGACCGTTTGCGATCGCTGTCAGGGTGGCCTTGAGATAGGCGAAGGGCTCGACATCGTTGATCTTGCAGGTTTCGATCAGCGATGCGATGCGGCCCCATGCGATGCCGCCTTCGTCATGACCGGCGAAGAGCGCATTTTTCCGATTGAGGGTAATGGGGCGGATCAGGTTTTCGACGCGGTTGTTGTCGATCTCGACACGCCCATCGGCCAGGAAGGTCTGCAGCCCGTCCCAGTGATTGTGGATGTAATTCAGCTTTTCACCCAGCCGAGACTTGGCGGAGATCTTGCGGCGTTCAGCCTGGAGCCAATCGCCGAAGGCCGCGATCAGTGGAGCACTGCGGGTCTGGCGGGCCGACAGACGCTGGCCGGGGGAGACACCACGAATGTCAGCTTCGACGGCATAGATCTCGGCAATGCGGCGCAGGCCTTCGGCGGCGATCTGTGATCCATCGCGGTCAAAGACTTCCTTCAGCTTGCGGCGCGCGTGCGCCCAGCAATGGGCCACGCGAATGGGATCGCCGCCCTTGCGGGTCGGCTTAGTCAGCCGATTATAGCCCTGGTATCCGTCAATCTGCAGGATGCCGTCAAAGCCTGTCAGGAATGTTTCGGCATTCTCACCCGCCCGGCCCGGGGCATAGAAGTAGACCACACCGGGTGGGTCCTCGCCGCCCCATGGCCGGTCATCGCGGGCCAGTGCCCAGAGATAACCTGTCTTGGTTTTGCCCCGCCCCGGATCCAGCACCGGGGCCGTCGTCTCGTCCATGAACAGCTTGTCTGAGCGTTTCAGGTGTTCAGCCAGCCGATCGACGACGGGCTTAAGGTGGAACGCGGCCTTGCCGACCCAGTCGGCCAAGACGGCGCGGTGCAGATCGAGGCCCGCCCGCGCCAGGATCTGGCTCTGACGATACAATGGCAGGTGGTCGGCATATTTGCTGACCAGCACATGGGCGATGCTGGCCTCGGTCAGCAACCCGCCCATGATCAGGTGCGATGGTGTGGGAGCTTGGGTCACGCCATCGGTGCAGGTCCGGCAGGCATACTTCGGGCGCACAGTGACAATGACGCGCAACTGCGCTGGCACGATGTCCAGCCGCTCGCTGCGATCTTCGCCGATCTGGTGCATGACACCACAGCCACAAGGACAGATCAGGCTGGCGGGTTCTATAACTTCCTCGATGCGCGGCAGTGCAGCCGGGAGATTGCCGATGGTGCGCTTTGGTGCAGGCTTGGTTGCCGTCGTGTCACCTGCCTTGGCGGCCAGATGGTCCTTCTGCACCTCGACCTCAGCCAGCGCGATGGATAGGTCCTCGAACGCCAGCTGCCGCTCATCCTCGGTCAGCTTTTCCGACCGCTTGCCATGCAGGGCATGGTTCAGCTCAGCAATCAGATGCTGTTGGCGTTGGGTAATATCCTGAAGTGCTGCGATCGTTTCCATCAACGACGTAACCACCGCACGCTGCGCGGCAGGGATAGTGGAAAGGTCAATGACAGGCGTCTCAATCATAGCCCGAGACTACGATAAAACCTCAGTAAAAACACGCAAAAGACAGCAGTTGATTCATTCTGCCGCAGCCGGTGGGCGCATCTCCAGCGCCTTGACCTTACGCCAGTCCAGACCGGCAAACAGGGCCTCAAACTGGGCGTGGTTCAGCGCCATCATCCCGTCCTTGATCGCAGGCCAGGTGAAGGTCGTATTTTCCAACCGCTTGTAAGCCATCACCAATCCGGTGCCATCCCAGTAGAGCAGCTTCAGCCGATCGGCACGGCGCGACCGGAACACAAACACCGTGCCGGTGAACGGATCCTTGCGCAGCACCGACGACACGATCGCTGCCAGACCGTCGTGACCTTTCCTGAAGTCCACAGGCTGCGTCGAGACCAGAACCCGCACGCGGTTTGACGGGAACATCATGGGTTGGCTTCCAGGCCGCGCACGACCGATACAATCCGTTCCGCTGAGGCCCCGGCTTCCAGCCGGATCACGACTGCGCCCATGACAATCTCCGGCCGATCCGCCGCGCCAGTTTTACCAAGCCGGGCCTCGTCAACTGGTCCAACGATCAGAGACGCGAATTCCGCAGGATCTTCCGGCGCAGGTAGCACCAGCCGTCCGGTCCGCGCCAGCGTCCGCCACGAGGACAGATGGTTCGCAGGCACACCATGCCGCAGCGCGACAGCATTCACAGTGCTGCCCGGCAACAGCGTCTCCGCCACGATCCGTGCTTTCAGCTCATCCGGCCATTTCCGGTTCCGACGACCCCGGCCGCCAACCGGGAGAACCTCCGATGTAGTATCCATGGAGAAAATCCAGTCCAACAATCAACAGGGTCCAATGAACCTATCACAATGACAGACGGAAGGTGGGCGGCAGGAAACGCTTACACCAAGCTTCCAAGAGAGCTTTTAGAGTTTCAAAGCTATTAGCTTTCTTACCACAGAACTGCCGAAGGCGCTCAAAGAACAAAATTATGACGGAAACGGTCAAAACTTTGATGCTTGAGTCAAAAATCTTAGGCTGGCTCAAGCATACGCAGCGGACGTTTGGCCAGAGTGCTTAGCTTGGCTGACCAAAGTGCCCGCGAATGTGGCCATTGTGCCTAAACACAATGACCACATACATAAACAGAAAAAAGTGGTGAGCCGGTCGGGATCCGAACCCGAGACCTACTGATTAAAAGTCAGTTGCTCTACCAACTGAG
>JBOFFB010000793.1:0-2732 GCA_051648385.1 Allobosea sp. | reverse complement strand
GCCGCCATCCGGCACCCAGGCAATCGTGTCCCCTGCAGTGTGCCCCCGCCCTGGATGCGAAATCTCGACGCGGCGCCTGCCGAGCCAGAGCGTCAATGAGCCGGTGAATGTCAGCGTTGGCCAGGTCAGCCCCGGCACGGTGTCGACACCACGGAACAGGCGCGGAAAACGCCCGATCTCGGAGGCCATGTCCTCCGCTCCGCGTTCGACGATGAGCTGGCGGGTGGCCTCGTGGGCGACAATCTCTGACGCACCGTAAGCCGACGCGCCGAGCACGCGCACGGCGTGATAATGCGAGAGCAGCACATATTTGATCGGCTTGTCGGTGACGGCACGCACGCGGGCGATTACGTCCTTCGCCATCAGCGGCGTTGCCTGCGCATCGATGACCATGCAGCTGTCATCGCCAATGATGATGCCGGTGTTGGGGTCTCCCTGCGCGGTGTAGGCGTAGAGGCCCTCACCAATCGCCGAGAACGTCACGACCTTGTCGGCCATGTCGGCGTGGGATGCGAATGCTGTACTTGCCATCATAATAGTCCTGTCATTCTTTGGCTTGTCATTCGGCGTCAGGCTGGCGCGAGGGTTGGGCTTTCTGGAAAGCCTCGATCTCGCTGAGCGCCGCATCGGTGCGCGCGATCAGCGGAAAGCGCGTGAGATCGACGCCGAAACGCCGCGCATTGAACATCTGCGGCACGAGGCAGACATCGGCCAAAGTCGGCGTGTCACCATAGCAGAGCTTGCCTGGCGAAGTGGTGAGCCTGCGCTCGATGGCCTCGAAACCGCTCTCGATCCATGTCCGCACCCACGCGGCGCGGGCCACTTCATCCGCACCATAATCTGCGGTCAGCTTGTCGAGCACGCGCAGATTGCCGAGCGGGTGGATGTCAGTGCAGATCGTCAGCGCCATTTCGCGGATGATGGCGCGATCCTTGGCTGAACCGGGCAGAAGTGGCGGAGTCGGATGCAGTTCCTCCAGATATTCCATGATCGCCAGCGACTGCGACAGGCCAAAGCGATTGTCACTCCAGAACGGCACGAGGCCAGCGGGATTGCGCTTGAGGAACTCAGCGTCACGCTGCTCGCCCTTGCGCAGATGCACGAAACGGTGCTCGACCTCGATGCCTTTGAGGTTCAACGCAATCCGCACGCGGTAGGCGGCGGAAGAGCGAAAATACCCGTAAAGGACACTCGATTCAGCCATGCTGTGCCACCTGCTGCTCGATCGCGCCGAAGATCGAGTGGCCTTTGGCATCCTTCATCTCAATGCGAACGGTATCACCAATCTTGAGGAACGGTGTCTTGGCCGCGCCGCCGACAATGGTCTCGACCACGCGTTGTTCGGCGATGCAGGAGTAGCCAGCGCCGCCATCGGCAATGGTCTTGCCGGGGCCGCCGTCGGCACCCTTGTTGGAGACAGTGCCGGAACCGATGATGGTGCCCGCCGAAAGTGTACGCGTCCTGGCGGCGTGCATGATCAGCGCCGGGAAATCGAAGGTCATGTCGATGCCGGCATTGGCGCGGCCGAATGGCTTGCCATTGATGAAGGTCAGCAGTGGGAGCGTGACTTTGCCGCCATCCCAGGCACCACCTAGCTCATCTGGCGTAACGGCAGCGGGCGAAAAGGCCGACGAGGGCTTGGACTGGAAGAAGCCGAAGCCCTTGGCCAACTCACCGGGGATGAGGTTGCGCAGCGAGACATCGTTGACCAGCATGATCAGGCGGATGGCAGCGGCGGCTTGCTCACGTGTGGCACCCATCGGCACATCGCCAGTGATCACGGCGACCTCTCCTTCCAGATCGCAGCCGTGTTCCTCGCTGGCGAGCGGGATGGCATCGCGTGGCCCAAGGAAAGCGTCCGAGCCACCCTGATACATGAGTGGGTCAGTCCAGAAGCTGGCAGGCATCTCCGCGCCGCGCGCCGTTCGCACCAGTTCGACATGATTGACGTAAGCCGAGCCATCAGCCCACTGAAAAGCGCGCGGCAGCGGCGAGGCGCAATCATGCTCATGGAAGCGGAAAGACGGCACCGAACCAAGCTCAAGCTGGGCCGCGAGGTCCGAGAGCTTCGGCGAGATGCGCTGCCAGTCATCCAGTGCCGCCTGCAGGCTTGGCGCGATGAAGAAGGCATCAGTTGCCCGCGTCAGGTCATTGGTGACAACCACGAGGCGGCCATCGCGGCCATGCTTGAGAGAGGCGAGCTTCATGTTTTTCCCCGGGGCGTAGTGTTCTTGTGTGGGTGCACTATCGCGGGTCTTTGCGGCTCGGGTCAAAGTTCTTTTTCATGCCTGCCCAACAATCGATGTAGCGCGCCTGCAGGGTCGGCAGGCTTGCGGCATACGCTGTAACGCGCTGTGGCAGCCGCGTCTCGAACATGAAGGCCATCGTGCCGGTCAGCTTCACGGGCTTCAACTCCACGTTGGAGGCATGCTCGAAGGCCGGCGCATCGGGACCATGCGGCAGCATCTGGTTGTGCAAGGAAAAGCCGCCCGGCACGAACCCTTCCGGCTTGGCGTCATAGACGCCGTAGATCAGGCCCATGAACTCGCTCATGATGTTGCGGTGATACCAGGGCGGCCGGAAGGTGTTGTCAGCCACCATCCAGCGCTCGGGGAAGATGACGAAGTCGATGTTGGCCGTGCCGGGCTCGCCGGAGGGCGAGGTCAGCACCGTGAAGATCGACGGGTCGGGGTGATCGTAAGAGATCGAGCCGACGGCAGCGTAGCGGCGCA
>JBOFFB010000792.1:0-1760 GCA_051648385.1 Allobosea sp. | reverse complement strand
CGCAATACGGCATCGATTCCATGCCGGAAACTGCCGAGAACGTGGCTGAAGAGTTCAAGATCAGCCGCGAGGACCAGGACCGTTTCGCCCTGCGCTCGCAGGCCCGCGCCTCAGCCGCGCAGGCGAGTGGACGGCTGGCGCGCGAGATCACACCACTCGGCATTGCCCAGAAGAAAGGCGATGCGCTGATTGTGGCGCTCGACGAGCACCCGCGCGCCACCACGCTCGAAAAGCTTGTCAGCCTCGGCACGCCGTTCCGCAAGGGCGGCAGCGTCACGGCGGGCAATGCCTCAGGCGTCAACGATGGCGCGGCGGCGGTGCTGGTTGCCTCGGAAGCTGCCGTGAAGCGCTTCGGCCTTGAGCCACTTGCTGAGATCACCGGCCTTGCCACCGCCGGCGTGCCGCCCCGCATCATGGGCATCGGCCCCGCGCCCGCCACGCAAAAGCTGTGCGCGCGGCTGGGCATCAAGCCGTCTGATTTCGACATCATCGAACTCAACGAGGCGTTCGCCGCGCAGGGCCTTGCCTCCTTGCGTCTGCTCGGGTTGCCGGACGATGCCGATCATATCAACCCGAATGGCGGCGCGATCGCGCTTGGCCATCCGCTCGGCATGTCCGGCACGCGGCTGGCGCTGACGGCAGCGATTGAACTCAAGGATCGTGGCGGCAAGCTCGCGCTGGCCACCATGTGCATTGGGGTGGGGCAAGGGATTGCGCTGGGCTTGAGGCGGGTGTGAGGAACTCGCTTGGATGCGTTTCCGGGGCCAAAGCGCCACAGGCGCGTTTCCGGGGCCATGCAGCGTCAGCGGAATGGCACCCGGAATCCAGACATTGTGTTCGCCGAAGGCGGCCTATCGAGACTGTTTTCTTTTGACGCCTGCGGCGACGCCCTGCGCTGGATTCCAGGTTCCGTGCGCGGACAAGCCGCTCCCGCCCCCGGAAATGCGCGCGGACTGCACGCTCAAACCTGATCGAAATCGATCCCAAGCCGCTCACCTGCTGGCCGACACTGGCAGGTCAGCACGTAGCCGGCCTCGATCTCCCAGGGTTCCAGCGAGAAGTTGACGTCCATGGTCGCAGTGCCTTCGGTGATCTTGGCGCGGCAGGTGCAGCACATCCCGCCCCGGCACGAATACGGCACGTCCATTCCGGCACGCTCGGCAGCTTCCAGCACGGTTTCGCCCGGCTCAAGGTGGATGTCGCGGCTCTGCCCGTCATGCACGATGGTCAGCGGAATACCGGTGGCGGCCGCCTCGGCCATCGCGGCCCGCTTGGCGCGCGGCGGCAGTGTACCGGTCGAAAAAAGCTCGATGTGGATGCGCTCCGGCTCCGCGCCCATCTCCTCAAGCCCGGCACGCGCGCCGCTGGTCATCTCTTGCGGTCCGCAGAGGTAGATGTCATCGATTGCTTCGATGCCGCCAAGCGTGCGCACCAGAATGCCGACCTTGGCCGGGTCAAGACGCCCGTTCAAAAGGTCGATGTCCTGCGTCTCGCGGCTCAGCACATGGTGCAGCGAAAATCGGCCAAGGTGGCGGTCCTTGAGATCGTCCAGTTGCTCGCGGAACAGGATCGAGGCCGCGTTGCGGTTGCCATAGAACAACGTCAGCCGCATCGACAGGTAGTCTTCCAGCCGCGTGCGAATGATCGACAGGATCGGCGTGATGCCCGAACCTGCCGCAAAGAACACCGCATGCCCGCCACGCCGCTCGTTTGACATGGTCCCGAAGCGGCCCATGGGCGTCATCACATCGAGGCTCGCG
>JBOFFB010000791.1:0-3013 GCA_051648385.1 Allobosea sp. | reverse complement strand
AAACCGAGCATCAGGAATGCATCAACAAGGCCAAGGCACTGTTCAAGGCGGCTGAGGAAGCCGTGCGCTTTGCAACGGGCGCAGGGCGCGGGCAATAACGAGAAAACCCCGGCCTTGCAGGCCGGGGCGTCTGGTTCTTGCACAATCGGTCGTCACTTGGTCAGACGAATGCGCCCGATCTGTTCAGCGACATCAGTGAAGGCCTTCTGTAGTTCGCCCTGATCTTTGGCGATGTAGAAGAGCTTGTTGCTGGTCGCGCATTTCTCCAGCAACTTCTTTGAATTCGCAGTGTCAACACGGAACAGGATCGTGATGATCTGCACCCCTGCCTTTTTTGCGTTCTCACAGGCAAGGCTCATCCGGCTGTCAAGGTACTTGCTTGCCTCCTGGAAGTTTTCCTTCGGAAAACGGCCCCAGCGCATGTATCCGTAGGCATTATAGTGCGACATGACAGGACCATTGGTTTTGTTGCTGCCAATCAGATTTTCGCCATCGGTCATGACCACCATGATCTTCTTGTGATTGGGTGTGTTGTACGGCTTGGCGTCGGCAAAGGGCATTTTGGGCGAAAGCGTGCGCCAACCCCAGGCAATGCCTTCGGAAGAGATGGTGCCGCCGCCATTCCAGTGGCTGAGATTCTTGATCTTGTCCTGAACTGCGGTGCGATTGCTTGTCAGACGCAGTAATTCATCCGGGCACGCCATGTTCGGGCCGCTCGTGTTGGGTGGATTCTCGCTGAAATTAACGTTCTTGTTGATGCCGTCATACTTGAACAGGTTGGACTGCCACTCCCATTCCCAGCCACGCTGCCAGCCGGCTGGCAAATCGCCGTCGTCCATGTAATTGTTGACGTAGCCAAGCGACTTGCCATCCTTGCCCAACCCCGGCTCGTCTGGCCAGAAATAGGGTGTGAACAGTGTATTCGGGATCGCAGGATTCGGCGCGTCATCGGTCACGTCGAAGGGCTCAGGGCGGGCCTCGACACAACCCTTCCACTGGGCACGACCGTTCTTGGTCTGGATACCGTCAAACAGATCGAGGTTGGCGATCTTCCCTGGGTTGGAAAGGGTGCAGCGAGTCCATTTTGCGTCGTAATTGAAGCCATTCGGCACAAAGGCTTCCACACCGTCTGTCTTGGTGTAGGGCTTGTTGACCGTATAGGCCGTGCCCGAAAAAGGAGCAGTTCGGTTTGGTGTGCCAAAACTGCCCACCTGCGCTGCCGCGCTCTTGATGCCGAACAGTTCGCGGCCCATTTCGCCGAACTTTCGCATGGTGTCCTGCAGCCATGCACCATCACCACCGGTCCCGGGGCCAGTACCGCCACCGCCACCACCGCCGCCGCCGCCGCCGGGTGTCCAATACGGATCATTGGTGCAATCGGGCAAAAATCCGATCCAGCGCCAGCGCAGGTAACGGGCCTGCCAATCACTGTCGCCGCGCGCGTCGACCGAAGACATGCCGAGGTTCATGCGACCGGGGTTCACCGACGCCACATACGGAACAACCGACATTTTCAGATCGGAGCTGCTCGTGGTGAAATCGAACAGGATATTGGTGAAGTCCTTGCCGGCCTTGCGCAGCGCAGACATGTCGCTGGACATCGAGCCTGTGTTGTCGAGAACCAGCGCGACTTCAACCGTGCCATTGCCCGCATTGGCTTCCGAGACAGCGGTCAACTCTGTGCCTTCCCCTACACCAGGCACAACCTTCACGATGGCATACTCATATGTCGCGGTCGCGGCATAGCGGTAGGCGTTACCTGGTAACTGCGTGAGGTGTCCGGACACGGACGACAGGTTGGCATCGACACCGAGGTTGGCGGCAAATGCTGCATCGGCGATTGCCTTGCGCTGGACCAGATCCTTGCCGTTCGCCTTGATAGCCGCAAGGACCGCAGCATCGGTGGCAGTGGCCATCTTGGTGCGGAGCTGCGAGGCGCGGCCATAATCGACTGCAGCCCCGGTGAGCCCCATCATCGGCAAGAGCGCAAGGCCAAAGATTATGGCGACGTTGCCGCGTTCATCGCGGCCAAAACGGCGCATCATTCGTTTTATGTGGCGGTTCATCGTTAGCTCCTCGGAGAACCCATATTCGCCCAGAACACAACCCTAGCAGGCAAAGATCGATAAACCGTGAAACAATGACTCAAAATGCACCAATAGGTTGCCGGTATTTGTTAACCCTGAAACGCCGTGCGCGGGCATCATTCGGCTTTGCAATGAAAAACCCCCGCGCATGGCGCAGGGGTTGATGTCAGACGGCATGTCGTGCTGATCCGATTGTCAGGGTCACTTCGTCAATCTGATCCTGCCGATCAATGACGCTACATCCGCGAAAGCCTTTTGCAGTTCAGCTGCTCCGGAAGCGGAATAGAAGAACTTTCCGTCAGTCGAGCACTTCTTCATCATGTTGACTGTTGTCGGTTCAGTCACCCGGAAAAGGATGGTGACGACCTGAATCCCCTTGGCCTTTGCATTCTCGCAGGCGAGCGCCAAGCGGCTGTCGAGATGGCTCTGCGCAACCTGGAAATTCTCTGACGGGAAACGGCCCTGCCTCAAATAGCCATAAGAACTGTAGTGCGAGAGTGTGGGGCCGCCGAGATTGTTCTCGCCAAGTTCATTCTCGCCATCCGTCATGATGACAAGAAACTTCTTGTTGTCCTTGGTGCCGTAAGACGCACCATCAGAAAACGGCGCGTTTGGCGAGAGTGTACGCCAACCCCAGACAAGACCTTCAGAAGAGATCGTGCCACCACCATTCCAGTGTTGCAGGCTTGCGATCTTTTTGGTGATGTCGATGCGCTTGTCGGTGAGGCGTAACAACTCGTCGGGGCAGGCCATGTTTGGGCCCATCGTGTTCGGAGCAGTTTCAACGATGTTGGCGTTCCGATTGGTACCGTCGTACTTGAAGATGCTGGCCTGACGTTCCCAATCGCCCATTGATGACCAACCGAGCGGCATGGCGTAGGCGTCGTCGAGGTAGTTGTTGACATATCCAGATGCCACGCCGTCCG
>JBOFFB010000790.1:0-1926 GCA_051648385.1 Allobosea sp. | reverse complement strand
ACAAGGCTTGAAGAGGCCTGGCGTGCCGAACTTTTCATCTGGTCCCTGCGCCAAAAGGCCGGGCTGGTCCCTCAAAGCTCTCAGTGATGCGGCGCTTGGGCGCTCGCACCGTGCCAAGATCGGCAAGGCCAAGCTCAAGTTTGCCATCGACCTGACGCGCGAAGTGCTGCAAGTCCCGGCAGATTACCTGATCGGCATCGTGCCGGCCTCTGACACCGGGGCCTACGAGATGGCGATGTGGACCATGCTGGGCGCGCGCCCGGTGACCATGACCGCCTGGGAATCATTCGGCGAAGGCTGGGTCACCGATGCGGTGAAGCAACTCAAGCTGACGGACTGTGAAACTATCATCGCCGCTTACGGCGAGTTGCCGAACCTCAGGAAGATCGACACCAAGACTCGTGATGTCTGCTTCACCTGGAACGGCACGACCTCCGGCGTGCGCGTGCCTGACGCTGATTGGATCGCGGCTGACCGCGAAGGCCTGACCTTCTGCGATGCCACATCATCAGCGTTTGCCCAGCGCATGGACTGGTCCAAGCTCGATGTGACCACCTTCTCCTGGCAGAAGGCGCTCGGCGGCGAAGCGGCCCACGGCATGCTGATCCTCTCGCCGCGTGCGGTCGCCCGGCTCGAAAGCTACAAGCCGGCCTGGCCGCTGCCGAAAGTTTTCCGCCTGACCTCCGGCGGCAAGCTGATCAAAGGCATCTTCGAAGGTGAAACCATCAACACGCCGTCGATGCTCTGTGTCGAGGACTACATCGATGCGCTCAACTGGGCGAAGAAGGTTGGTGGCCTCGATGGCCTGATCAAGCGGGCAGACTCCAATGCCCGCGCGATTGCCTCATGGGTCAAGGTCACGCCATGGGTCGATTTCCTCGCCGTGAAGCCGAAGACGCGCTCCAACACCTCGGTATGCCTCAAGTTCACTGATCCCGCGGTCACGGCGCTGAGCCCCGACGCGCAGGCGAATTTCGCCAAGGGCATCGTGGCGTTCCTCGAAAAGGAAGGTGTCGGCCTTGACCTTGGCCACTACCGCGACGCTCCTCCCGGCCTTCGCATCTGGTGTGGAGCCACCGTGCAGACGCGTGATGTCAAGGCGCTGCTGCCCTGGATCGAGGCTGCGTTTGCTGCCGAAAAGGCAAAGCTCGCGAAAGCGGCTTGAGGCCTGCAATCAACGTCATTCCGGGGCGCACACAAGTGCGAGCCCGGAACCCATCAAGACCCAAACAATCCCATTGGACACTGCTCGTCCCGATGATCACACACCGTGTTCATGGGTTCCGGGCTCCGCCTGCGGCGGCCCCGGAATGACGGCGAGCCCAACCCATCACAAGGAACAACCATGACCGCTCCACGCGTCCTTATCTCAGATGCCCTCTCCCCCGCCGCCGTGCAGATCTTCAAGGATCGCGGCATCGACGTGACCTTTGATCCCGCGCTCGGCAAGGACAAGGACAAGCTCGCCGCCATGATCGGTGATTACGACGGTCTGGCCATCCGTTCTGCCTCCAAGGCCACCGCCAAGCTGCTCGAAAGCGCTTTGAGGCTGAAGGTGATTGGCCGGGCCGGCATCGGGGTCGACAATGTCGATATTCCGGCTGCCACCCAGCGCGGCATCATCGTGATGAACACGCCCTTCGGCAATTCGATCACCACCGCCGAGCACGCCATTGCCATGATGTTCGCGCTGGCCCGGCAGATCCCTGCTGCCGACATCTCTACTCAAGCCGGCAAGTGGGAGAAGAACCGCTTCATGGGCGTCGAACTTGAAGCCAAGACGCTTGGGCTGATCGGTGCCGGCAACATAGGCTCGATCGTGGCGCGGAAAGCGCTCGGCATCGGCATGAAGGTTGTCGCCTATGACCCCTACCTCACGCCCGAGCGTGCCGTCATCCTCGGCGTCGAAAAGGTGGAGCTTGATGC
>JBOFFB010000789.1:0-30591 GCA_051648385.1 Allobosea sp. | reverse complement strand
GAGCGATCCTACTGGCCGGGGCGCGCACTGCCGGTCGCTCGCGGCAAATTGTTATCGCCTCGCTTCTGGCCATCCTTTCGGCTATCGTGATCGCAAGAATCGCCGATATCCGGCTCATGCGCACGACGTGGAGCCCGGTCGACATCGCCGCAGGGTTCTTTGTCAGTGCCTGCGCTGTCTTGTTTCTCTTCGGACTCGCGCGATCGCTGCGTGAACTGATTGCAAGCCGGGCGATCGGGGACGCCAGTCTGAAAGCGCTTGAAATCACCGGGATGGTCTACGGCATCCTCCTCGGGGCGACCTTCTTTTCACTGGTGTTCTACGGGTTGGGCGGAGACCGCGTGGTGGCCGGTCTCTTCGCGCAGCTGCCTGGTGGCTCTATGGGTGCGATGATCTTCTCGCAGGTTATCATCTTTCTGCTGGGCTTTCCGTTGGAGAACACGGAGATCATCTCGATCGCCGTTCCCGTGCTGGCGCCAAGCCTTCTGCAGACCGTCGATCCGATCTGGTTCGGCGTCGTCACGGCAGTCAACCTCCAAACTTCCTACATCTCGCCACCGGTCGGTTTCGCATTGTTCTATCTGCGCAATGTCGTCCCGCCGCACATCACCACGGCCATGATCTGGAAAGGCGCACTCCCCTTTCTGGCGATCCAGATTGTCGTGATGGCGCTGTTGATCGCGGAGCCGCGTCTGGCGACGTGGCTGCCAACCTTTCTGCCTCGCTGAGGAGAGCCGCCGTGGAAAAACCCCTTAATCATCGAAGCGCGCGAGCCATCGCTGACGGCATCCGGCAGCGCCAGTTTTCGGCCGAAGAGGTCATGGCGGTGTGTCTGGAAGCGGTTGCAGTTCAGGAAAGCAAACTTGGGGCCTGGGCGTTCCTCGATCCAGACCTCGCGCTGAGCAGGGCACGCCTCGCCGACCGGATGCAAGCTGAAGGACTGCCACTCGGGCCGCTCCACGGGGTGCCCGTCGGCGTCAAGGACGTGTTCGACACCTGCGACATGCCATCTGAATACGGCAGCACCTTCCATAACGGCCGGCGTCCCCGCCTTGATGCGGCCGTGGTGACCCACTTGCGGCGATCCGGCGCCATCATCATGGGCAAGACGACGACGTCTGAATTCGGAATGTATCATCAGAGCAAGGCCCGAAATCCGCACGACCCAACCCGATCCGCCGGCGTGTCCTCCTCGGGCTCCGCCGTTGCCGTAACTGCGCACATGGTGCCGCTGGCAATCGGCACACAGCACACAGCGTCGACCTTGTTGCCGGCCGCCTTCTGCGGCTGCGTCGGTTTCAAGCCGTCGTTCGGCTTCGCCGATATGTGTGGCTCCAACATACTCGTGCCACGCCTAGCCCAGCTCGGTCTTCTCGCGCGCGACGCCGATGATATCGTATTGCTGGCGAATGTCTTCCGTGAGGACGCCGAAGTACCGACGCCCCGCCGTCCGTTGCTTGGTGTACTCCGTGATCCGGTCGCAAAGGTTGCACCGCCCGATGTACTGAAGTGTTTTGATGCTTGGGTGGCGGACTTATCTATCGATTATGTCGATGTGGCGCTCCCTGTCGTCTTTGATGAGGCGTTCGAGGTGGTCATGACTTTGCTCGACGCGCATCTCGCCCGGCGCTTCGGTGACGTCGATCCTGCCTCGTTCGAGGCGTTCTGCCAACCGCTGCAGGATTGTATCGGGCGCGGCAAGGCGGTGATTGCGTCGGACTACCTCGCGGCCAACCAGCGCGCAGACGAGATGACCAAAGCTGCGGACAGGCTGCTATGCGAATTCGACGCGCTCGTCACGCTTGCGGCTCCGACCGAAGCGACGCCGATCGGCGAAGGGCCAGGATCCGGCATGCTCACGATGCCTTGGAGCCTTTGTGGGCTTCCAACGATCTCGCTGCCGGTCCTGAAGGGCTCGGCGGGACTTCCTCTTGGGGTTCAGCTTGTCGGGCGAAGGTCAGGAGATGGCACTCTCCTCGAAACCGCACGCCGTGTCTCGGCGGCAGTAGCAGCAACTGGTTCATGAATGTTGGGACGGCAGCATGGCCCCTGCATGTATTACCGACCAACCACTGGTAGTGGCCGAAAGCCGACGCTGCCCACAGCCTTCGCGAAATGCAACGTTGCGCCAGAAGCAGACTTTCCGCCCGGATAAAATCAGAGTTTGCAGAATCTGAGTCCGGCTTGCCGATTGAGTACTTCATATCCCAAGGAACAGTCTCTTTAATCCTATCGGCCGCGCTGCAGCCAAACGGTCATTCCAGCTTCAAGTCCCTCGCTTGCACCTACAGGATCGAGGCGCAAACGGAAGCTGTTGAGATCATGATCGCCAATAGCGCGCGCTGCTCGCCAGGTTGCAAACTCACCCAAGGGACGAAGTTCGGTCACGCGGGCTTCAATGCGACTGCCGTCAGGTGTCTGGACTGAAACCGTCTGGCCCATGCTGATCCCCTGAAGCAGATCTTCGCGCAGTGTAAATCCAAACCAGCGCGCCCTTTCGGCTACCATCGTCAATACAGGCTTGCCTGGCGGGATGATCTCTCCTAATTCTGCGACACGTAAGCTAATGGTTCCATCCATGGGAGCAATGAGCTTGGTCTTGTCCAATCTTGCGTTCAGGTCGGCCAGGGTCGCCATGGCCAAAGTAAGCCGTCCATCAACCACGGCACGTTCCTCAGCCACCGGCCCAGCCTTTGCCGCACCGAGTTGTGACGTCTTGACGTCGAGGTCAGCGCGGGCTCTTGCCAGTGTCGCATCGCTTTCATCGAGCCGTGCGCGCGAAGCAACACTGCGGGCAACAAGGGCAACAGCTCGCGCATTCATCTGCTCTGCCAAATGCAGATTCGCCTGGGCATTCTGCAAAGCTTGCTCGGCAATGGCGATCTCTTCAGCGCGAACACCGGCATAGACACGGTCCCGTTCAGCGCGCACGCTGGCCACCGCTGCTTGGGCCTCCGCGACCGAGGCGACGAGTTCTGGATTATCGAGCACAGCCAGCACATCACCGCGGCTGACACGCTGTCCGGGCGTGACTGCAATTGAGGCCAGACGCCCGCTGGTCATCGGCGACAGGCGGACTTCCGTTTGCCGAACCATGCCAACAATGCGAGCCGGTGCTTCCTGTGCACGGCCCGTCAGCGTGGTGAATGGCCCCAGCAAGAGCAGCACTGCTGCAACCAGAACTTGTGCGCTTCTATTGGCCATCAGAAGATCTCCATAGGGCTGTTACATGGGGTGCTACCATCGCCAACGCCGCATAAATGCCGGTCAGGATCCAGAGTATGATCCAGTTGCCAGACACATCCTGAAACGAAGCCCCCATCTGGTTGATGCGCACCAATCCGTCGATCCCGACTGTGCTTGGGAATGCGAAGCTCGCCTTGCGAAGCAGCTCGGGGATCGCTTCTGGTGGCCAAGCCACGCCAACCAGAAAGAAGAGTGGCAGGCTGACGGAAATGAGCAGCAGCACCGCAGTCTCACGCCGCTTGAACAAGGATCCGACGAATTGACCTAACAGGCTCACAGACAAGATGAAGGGAAGCGAGAACGCAAGCAGATCGAGGACGTTGTTGCTGTAGGAGAAACCATAGATCCTTGGCAGCACGATCAGGTACAGCGCAAAACCGGGGATAACGAGCAGGATATGCGCTAGGGTCTGCCCGATGATCGCGAATGGTGAGCCGCGTTGCAAGCTGCCTGCTTTGCCGCCGCGCTGGAAAGCAACGCCTCCCAAAGTCGCCGCACCGAGCAGCAGCGTCTGTTGCAAAATCAGGATAAAGGCTGCGGGAACCGCATAGCTGGCATAGCCGCCCGTCGGGTTGAAAAGCGGCTGATTGAGGATCTCGACCGGCGAGTTCTTCACCAATGCAACGCGATAGAGGCTGCCATCTGACCGCGAGCCGCGTGACGACAACTCAGCTGATACGGTGCCAACAGACTCGAGAATCGACTGGGTGACGCGGCTGTAAATCATGAGGTAGGCGGAATCCACATAGGTCGGAACCCTTGTGCGCTCACCTCGCAGAAAATCACGCTGTGTCCCGCTTGGTATTTGCACGATACCGAGAACATCACCACGAGCGAGTGCCGCCTCCGCCTCGGCGAGAGTTGCTGTGCGGACAGCAATACTGATGCCTTCGTGAGAATCGAGCGCCTGAACCATATTGCGGCTGAGTTCGGAACTGTCCTGGTCGACCACAGCTACCGGAACATCCCGAATGAGCTGGTTCACATAGGGTTGCGGATACAGAAAACCGTAGATGAGCGGCCCCAGCACAATCAGGCCAAAGACACCGCGATCACGGCAAACGCGGACAAGTTCGTTCGTGAAACTGCGCACAACCCCGATCCGGCCTCTGAATGCTGGAAGGGACGGTTCCGCTGCTTCTGTGAACGGACTGCGTGCAACGGAACGCAGACGCAACAGTGCAAGCCCATAGAAAACAGTCGCCAGCCCTGAGAGGAAGTAGAACGGATAGGCTGAATCCTGAACGGGAATGCCACGCGCCGCCTGATCGAACAGGATCTGGATATACCAGCGTAGCGGCAGCAGAGAGCCCCAGATCTCGGCAAAGGTGTTCATGGCCAAAACAGGGAAACCGACACCGGCAAACCCAAAGGCGGGCGAACAGACGATCCCCGTCAGGACAAGGCCAAAGGGCAAGCTCTTGACGAGCAGCTGGAAGAAGGCACCAAGCGCGAGGTAGGCAATGATCAAAAGGCAGGCTGACACTGCAACCAACGGTGCATCGCCCTGGAATGGTATGCGAAACAGGCCATGGATGATCCCCAGACCCACTGTCATCATGATCAGAAAGATACAGAAGTAGGGAAGCAGCTTGCCGGTGAGTGCGGTCAAGGCGCTGCCACCGGCAGTGGCGAGCCATGTGCGCATGTCGCGCTTGCCGAACTCAGACCCTACCGCATATCCGGCAGCGCAAGCCATCAGCACATGAAGGATCGTCGGCAGAATCGCCCTAAGCAAAAATTGGGCGTAATTGAGGGCAGGATTGGTAAGAACATATTGTTCGACCACCAACGCACCTGGCGCATCACTGGCTACCCTAGCAGACCCCTTTGGCAAGCTTGCAACGGCACCGTTCAGGGCTGATTGAAGGGCATTCGACGCGACATTTCCGGGCGTCAGATACTGTTTGTTATACAGAATCACGACTTGCGGGCGTTTGCCAGCCAGGATGTCGCGTTCCAGATCAAGCGGCAAATGAACCGCCGCGATCACCTCACCGGAACGAACAGCATTCATGGCACCTGTCAGGTCGGTCGAGCGCAAGGCGATGTTCACGCCCGGGGACGCATTGATGGCCTGCACAAAGGCTGACGAGGTCACGGACCTGTCCTGATCAACCACATCAATGTTCAAGTTTCGGATCACGGCGCTGCTGAAGGTTGCAGCCAGCACTGCAAACGAGATCAGGGGGATGGCAATGACGAGGATCAGCGCCACCCTGTCGCGCCAGATCCAGCGCAATTCGCGCGCGGCGACTGCCAGAAGGCCAGTGCCTTCAGCCGCCATCAGCGCGCACCGCTGCGATCAAAGTAAACACTCATCCCTGGCCGCAGCGCAGGCAATGGCTCGACCGGATAGGCCCTGACCTCAAAGGTACGCAAATCAAAATCACCGGTGGCCCTCGTGGCGCGCCACCCGGCATACTCGCCGCGTGTCGCAATGGTGCGGATGGCGACGGCAACTGGCTTGGTGCCGAGTGCAGGAATGATGACATCAAGCCGGTCACCAACCTTCATGCCCTTGATCAAGTCCTCGCGCAGATTGAACCGAAGCCAGACATCGCCGAGATTCACGAGCGTGAGCAATGGAACGCCGGGTGAGACAAACTCACCAGGTTCTGTCCCGATCTGATAAACTTGGGCAGCAACGGGTGCCTTCACGACCAATTCGGTGACTTGTACCTTCAGAGTCGTAATTGCCGCATCGGCTCGGCCCACGCTGGCTTTTGCAACGCCAAGTTCTTCGGCGGTCGCACCGGTGACAGCCGCCTGGTAGGCCAGCCTTGCCTGCTCGCCATTGGTCACCGCGACATCGAGGGATGCTGTCGCTTCATCAAGCCGCTGGTTCGAGGCAAAATCACGGTCAGCAAGTTGTTTCACACGGTCATACGTCTGCTGGGCTAGCTTCACTGTGGCCTCCCCTGCGGCTAATGCAGCTTTGCGTGATGCAATTGTTTCCGGGCGAGTACCGGCTTCGATGCGGGCAAGCTCAGCCAACGCAACCACTCTTGCGGCTTCGGCTTCCTTGAGTTTGGTGAACAGTTGCTGGTTGTCGATGGTGAGCAAAACTTGTCCTGCCGCGACATTGTCACCGCGTGAAATCGGCCTTTGCTCGATGCGGCCATCAACGCGGGCGGCGATGTCGATCCGGGTCGCGTCAGCTTCGCCCTGAACCAGCAATGGCTGAGGCCTGGTCACGTAAAATACCGAAAGCGCGACCATCGCACCCATGAAGATGATCAGAAAAACCGCCGCGAGTTTCGAGGCCGCCGTCGGCTTCGTTCCATCGGTATCCGCACCCGATCCAAGCGGCTCTGATTGCCCAACCATCAAATATTTCCTCGGTCGTTGCTTAAACACTGCTAGGATAATGCGACTGCATATTCGATTGGTCAAATGACACAGAAGGTCAACTGAAATTGCAGCCGGCGGCTATTCATAGGCCGGCTAAACAACACCAAGCCAGTAGCTAAAAACCGTCTCGCTCTGGGCTGCGTGGCCCAATCGCCGTTGCTACGTATTCGTACACCGCATTAAGGCATAGTGGAACGACGCGCCTTAGATCTCTGCCACAGCAAGGCGCATCCACGTCAACCAATATAGCCATATAATCAGATATTTACCCACACCAAATACGGTAGCGAGCAAATGGCGCGTCACCTGAATAGCCGGGCGACGCGGCTACCAAACTCAGGCTGGGGTGCTTTGAGAAAGTGAAGAAGCAGGTTTACGGCTCTTGCCAAACATGATCTTTCACCGTCGCGGCAACGATGTGCCGTCGCAGCGCGAACGGATATAGACATGGCCAAGAAAGCAACGACGCTCGTGCCTGCGGCGCGTGCAGACCACCTATTTTCCGCTCCTTCTGCCCGTGCTGACCGCTGGCGCCGTATAACGGCGGGCTGCGATGCATGGCAGGCAGGTCACGCCACCCGAACCGATGCCGAGCAGGCGCTTGATGATGCGTCTGCAATCGAAGAGTTCTTTGCCTATCCTGGCACTCGCCACATGGCAGCTTTGCGGGACCGCATCGCGGCAGATGATGCGGCTGGAAGCGCTGCATTGGCTCGCCGGATTAGCGGGCAACTGCTCGACAAGTCGTTCCGCGGCGGCTTAGATGCAAACGACCAGAGTGATGAAAACGGCGCTGACCTGACTTTTGCGCCGCATCATGCAAATACGCGGCCCTATTTCGAGGTTCTGTTTGTCTCGGCAGCACCTGCCGCCAAATGGGCCGCGTTGGCCGCCGAGATACGTCGCCTGCGCCGCCCCGAAGACAGCTTCGTCTATGAGCCCGTTTTTGTCGGCTCATTCGAGGATGCCGTTTGCGCAGCCGCGCTCAATCCAGCCATCCTGTCGGTCGTGGCTTACCAAGGCTTCAACCTGCAATCGCGCCACAACGTGCCCGTGCTGCGGACAATCATTGATCCCGCATTGGCAGACGCTGGCGCTGACCGCACAGCGCTCGGTTTGTGCCGCATGTTGAAGAAAATGCGGCCTGAACTCGACCTTTATCTTTTGAGCGATCAGGACGTCGAAAAACTGGCTGGCGACCCACATGCAAACGCCGTGCGCCGTATGTTTTATGCGGTGGAAGAGCCTTTGGAGCTACATCTGTCGATTCTGGAAGGCATCCAGGACAGGTTCCAATCGCCATTCTTCGACAATCTCAAGAACTATGCAAAGCGCCCGATCGGCACTTTCCATGCCCTGCCAATCGCTCGCGGCAAGTCGATTTTCAAATCCGACTGGATCCGCGACATGGGCGAGTTCTACGGGATCAATCTGTTTCTGGCTGAGTCCTCCGCCACCACCGGCGGACTGGATTCGCTGCTGGAGCCAACTGGCACGATCAAGAAGGCACAGGCACTCGCAGCACGTGCTTTCGGTGGAGATCATGCCTTTTTCGTGACAAACGGCACCAGCACCTCGAATAAGATGGTGCACCAGGCGCTTTGTGCGCCGGGTGACATCGTCATCCTCGACCGCAACTGCCACAAATCACACCATTATGGCTGTGTGCTTGCTGGCGCGCAGCCGCTTTACGTCGAAGCGTTCCCACTGACGGAATTCTCGATGTATGGCGCGGTGCCGCTCTCAACCATCAAGACGGCCATGCTCGCGCTGCGCGCTGAAGGGCGGCTTGATCGCCTCAGGATGGTCGATCTGACCAACTGCACTTTTGACGGTCACATGTACAACACGCGCCGCGTGATGGAGGAATGCCTCGCGATCAAGCCTGATGTCATCTTCCTATGGGATGAAGCATGGTCGGCTTTCGCGCGCTGGTCGCCCTACTTGAGGCCACGCACTGCAATGGGCGCAGCTGCTGATGTCGAGGCTTACCTATCTTCGCCTGAGGCGCTCGCCGCATATGAGGCGCAGCAGGCCAAGCTTGGCCCCAAGCCATCTGACGCAGTTTTGATGGAGACACGGCTCCTGCCCGATCCGCGTGCCGTGCGGCTCAGGGTCTACCAGACCAGTTCGATCCACAAGAGCATGTCGGCCATCCGGCAGGGCTCGATGGTCATCGTCAAGGATGTGGATTTCGGCACGATCGAGGCCCAATTTCACGAGGCGATCTTTACGCATGCCTCGACCAGCCCCAACCAGCAGCTGATTGCCTCGCTCGATGTGGCGCGGCGGCAGATGGAGCTTGAAGGTTATGGCCTTGTGATGAACGCCATCGAGATCGCGCTCGCCATCCGCCGCACCATTGCCGAGCACCCATTGATCTCGAAGTATTTCTCGGTTGCCGGTGCAGATCAGATGATCCCGGCGAAGTTCCGGCAGTCCGGTTTCAAGGACTTTCTGACGCCCGGTATCACCTGGGGCGATGCGCTCAAGGCTGTTCGTGAGGATGAGTTCATTCTTGATCCCACCCGCATGACGATGATCTGCGGCGCAGCAGGGTTTGACGGCACCCAGTTCAAGGGCATACTGGCCGAGCGTTTCAACATCCAGATCAACAAGACCTCGCGCAACTCGGTTCTTCTGCAATCGAACATCAACAACACGCGCAGCGACGTTGCACACCTGATCCGGGTGCTGGTCGAGATCTGCAATGGCATCGAGAAAAATCTCGCGCAGGGCGGCGATGAAGGTCGCAAGACTTTTGCCAAACGCGTGACTTCGCTGATGACCGATGTGCCGGATTTACCGAACTTCTCGGCATTTCACCCTGCTTTCCGCAAGGATGCGGGGAAACATACGGTTGAAGGCGACATGCGCAGTGCGTTCTACTGCGCCTACAACGCGGCCGAATGCGAGTACGTGCCGATCTTCGGCAAGGAATGCGATGACCGATTGAAAGATGGGCCGCCCATGGTCTCTTCGAACTTCGTGATCCCCTATCCGCCGGGCTTCCCGATCCTTGTTCCTGGACAGGTCGTGACTGAACATACGATCGAGTTCATGCGAAAACTCGATGTGAAGGAAATTCATGGCTACGAACGCGAAAAGGGCTTGAAACTAATCACGCCTGCCGCGCTCACCAAGCGCATGGGGAAGTGAAGTATGTCAGCTTTTTTCTCATTTCTGGCCACAAGCCCTTACATTCTCCTGTTTTTCACCGTCGGACTGGCTGTCTGGATCGGGCGGCAGACGATCGCCGGCTATGGCCTTGGTATGGTGGCATCAGCCATCATTGTCGGCTGCGGCCTCTCCGTCTGGGCCTCGGTTTACGGCCAGAAGCTCGAACTCGATAATTTCACGCGCCTCTTGTTCTACTATTTGTTCATGTACGGTGTTGGCCTGCGCGTGGGTCCGTCCTTCATCAACAGCCTTGGCGGCGATGGCTTGAAATTCACACTGCTTGCAATTGTGAGTTGCGTTATCGGGCTTGGCATCACTGTGCTGGGAGCCAAACTCCTCGCATTGCCGCCCGGTGCTGCTGGCGGCATTCTGGCAGGCTCGCAAACCATGTCAGCGGCCATCGGTTCAGCTGAGCAGGCCGCGCTGTCTGGCGTGCTGACGTTGCCTGCAGGCACAACCCCGAATGATGTCAGCGCCATGATCGCGCTGTCATATGGCATCACCTACATATGGGGCACCGTCGGCATCATCCTGATCACCAAGTACCTGCCACGCTGGTGGGGGATCGACGCAGCAGCCTCGGCCAAGGAATATGAGAAAGCCAATGGCGTTGCCAGCGGTGACGGCCCTGCAATCACAGGCTGGCGATCATCTGGCGCACGGGCATATCGCCTCGAAAATCCGAAGATGAATGGCAAAACCGTTGGCGATCTGTTGCGCGAGAACCCGGAGTTCAGGGTTGGGAACGTCGTGCGCGACGGACAGCCTATCGGTGTTAGCCCAGACGTTGTGCTCAAGCTCGGGGACGTGATCGCCCTTGGTGGGCGGCCCGAAGCACTAACGGACAAGATGGGGATGATCGGGCCGGAAGTGGCTGACAAGGCCGCTCTTGATATCCAACTCGACCGCGCGGAGGTTCTTGTTACCAACAAGACCATGCTCGCCAAGACACCCGCTGAAATGCGTGCCTTGCCGGGCGTTGATCAGTTGCAGGTGGTAGCGATTGAGCGCAGCGGGGTGCCAATTCCGATTGGCACAAACACCAAGTTGCAGCGCATGGACATCGTGACGGTTGTCGGGCTGAAGAGCGCCATCAGCAGCGTTGGTGCGATGTTTGGGCGGATTGTTCGTCCGAGCGTTGCCACGGACTTGCTCACATTGTCGGTTGGGATGATCCTGGGCTTTCTCATCGGTGCGATCCAATTCCCGGCCTTTGGCGCATCCATCGGCTTGGGCAACGCAGGCGGTCTTCTGGTATCAGGAATCATTGTCTCGTCGCTCTCATCGCGGCTTCGTTTCTTCGGCAACACGCCGACCGCAGCACGCAATGTTCTCGAAGATCTCGGTCTGATCGTCTTCGTGGCCATCGTTGGCATCAACGCCGGTAATTCACTGTTGGCGCAGTTGACCGGCATGCTCGCGGTCAAGATCTTTGCGGTCGGGTTCTTGGCTTGCTCCATTCCGCCTGTCCTTGTGTGGGCAATCGGTCTGCACGTGATGAAACTCAATCCGGCTGTGCTGATGGGTGGTGTTGCCGGTGCGCGCAGCCATTCCGGGCCGTGCCGGGAAGCCACAGTGGAGATTAATTCTAACGTGCCGTGGATCGGGTTCCCTGTTGCTTACGCAGTCTCGGGTGTCCTACTCACAGTCTTTGGCTATTTCGCAATGGTATTGGCGAACTAGGGAACGGTCAGAATGCGACTTGAACTGAGATGAGGTCGCATTCTGACAGACTACTTGATTGTCTCGTCTTTAGATTTTGCACGATGAATATCGACAGTCGGGGCGTTGCAAGTCCGTATCGTTTTCAAGGGCAAGCAGCATGGACACTAAAGCTTTTCCGGTGAGGTTCAAGTACGGTCTCTCTGTCGTTTGAGTGTGACAGCTGACAGATTGGAGCCCAAAGGTGGACGCTAGATTCGGCAAAAAGCGCTCTTCACTCTTAGTCCAAGTATTGATCTGGTGCGTCATCTTTGACGCGTTTTGCTTGGGATCTGTGGCGTCCGACACAATTTCTGATGATTTCATTGATCACCAACCTGCGTCCCATTGGTTTGTCTGTAATCGCGCAGAGAACAGTTTTTCCTTTGGTACGGTGCTTGGTGAAACGAGAAACGCAGCCACGATTGTTGTGAAGCCGCGCACAACTCCTCCGAGCTTGGATCCGCCGCCAGTCCAGCCGTCGCATCACCACCGAGGTTGTCGGGATAGTCACCGAAACGACGTGATAGACGGGCCAAATGATCGGGCTGAGCTATGGGAGGCAGACCCGACATGGCTCTCGGTTGGCACAAGTGTCTGGTATCGCTTTGACATGTTTATTGATGGAACCATTCCGGCGAATGCTGGCCGTTTGGTGATTGGACAATGGAAACAGAACAATGCGCCGGGCGATGCAAGCCCGATCCTCGCGCAGCGGTTCGGCACCCGAACTTTCACGGTGACGATACAGCAAGATAACGATGAACCGAATCGGTTTCCATCTGATGCCGAATGTCGGATATTTGTTGCTACCCAAGGTGGCACAGATCAACTCTTGGGAGGGAGCCCTAGTCGCAGCCCCCCAGCTCAGCATTTGTCGGACCGCAACGATCCAGATGGTGCTGCCTCGGAACATGCAGATGCGGATACTAGCAAACGCTTGAATGCACGCCGTGTGGACGCGCTCGCCTGCGGGAGTGATATCAGCGTAACGACTTACAACCCATTGCCTGATCCGTTCAATAAATGGACGACGATGGTGTACCATCTACGGATCGGCGCGGATGGCAATGGCCTCATCGAAGTCTGGGCCAATGGCACAAAAATTTCACGAACAACAGGAAGGATTGGTTATCGTGCCCCGGCGGGAGGTCAGCAATACTTCAAGTTTGGACCGTACAGGGACAATGCGGGCTATACAACTTTGACGCGTCTTTCTCGTTACATCCGAAGCGTAAACCGTAGCTTCATTGATCCAGATGGCACATTGACGCCGGATTGAATCAGGTAAAAAGCGGTGCAGTAGCATAGATATTCAATTCATCACGGTGCGCGTCGATTGCGGCAAGTGCCGCAGCCATGGGGGATTTCAGGTGAGCTGGTTCGGAAACTTTCTGCAAAACTACCCTGAGCTGGCGGTTTTTCTCAGCATCGGCATCGGATACTGGATCGGAGGCTTCGCCTTCGGATCCTTCAAGCTCGGTCCGGTCACCGGTTCGTTGTTTGCGGGTATTGCTATAGGCCAGTTTGCCGACGTACCAGTTTCCCCGATTGCCAAGTCGTTTCTCTTTCTGCTGTTCCTGTTCGGGATCGGGTACTCGGTCGGCCCGCAATTTGTGTCTGCATTGAAGCGAGACGGCTTAAAACCAATTGCACTCGCTCTCGTGACCTGTAGCACCGGTCTCATCACGGCTATTGCTATTGCCAAGTTTCTGGGTCTCGATGCCGGATATGCTGCAGGTCTCGTGTCCGGGTCACTCACCGAGTCACCCGCCATGGGAACTGCAACTGACGCGATCAATGCATTGGCAATTCCTGCGGTCGAGAAAGCCCGCCTTATCAGCCACATCGCCGTTGCCGACGCGGTCTGCTACATCTCCGGCTCTGTCATCACCATCTGGTTCATCAGCAATTTTGCACCAAAGCTTCTCGGCATCGATCTCGCTGCTGAAGCTTTGAAACTTGAAAAAGAACTTGGAATTGTCCGGCAATCTCAGGGCATCGTGTCCGCCTGGAGGCCGTATGAACTGCGGGCTTTTCGGATCGGGCAAACGAGTCCGCTGATCGGTCGAACCGTGGCGGCGTGCGAAGAGCGCGCGGCCGGCGAGCGGTTGTTTGCGCAGCGTATCCGGCGTGGTGATTCCTTTCTGGAGGCAAACCCGCAAACAGTTATCATGGCAAGCGACGTTATAGCGGTGTCTGGACGACGCGAAGCACTGGTCGCGCTCATTGGCACCGACCGTGAAGAGGTCGAGGATCCGCAACTGCTCGACTTGCCCGTTGCTATTTTGGATGTGCTGGTAACGAATTCAATCGTCATCGGCAAAACACTTGGGGAACTCGCAAACCTTGGCGAAGCCCGCAATATCTATCCACGCAAGCTGAGCCGGGGTGGTCAGGACATTCCGATCAGTTCCAGTTCGGTGCTTGAGCGTGGCGACATGCTTCGTTTGATCGGCCATGAACATGCGATCGAGCAGGCTGCAGCGCTTGTAGGCCAGATTGTCCGCCCACCTGAGAGCACCGATTTCGTTGTACTTGGCCTGGCCATTTTCCTCGGTGGGCTGGTTGGTACAGTTGTTTCGATCCCGATTGGAGGTCTGAACATCTCTCTTGGCACCAGTGTTGGTGCGTTGCTCGCGGGCCTGCTTGTTGGCCATCTGAGAACACGCCACCCCATGTTCGGACGCATTCCTGACGGTGCCGTTACCTTGATGACGTCACTGGGGCTCGCCGCTTTTGTGGCGATGACGGGTCTTCATGCGGGACCGATCTTCTTCTCGGCATTGGCAGAGGCCGGGATCGGTCTGTTTGTCGGCGGCATTTGTGTGACGCTGACGCCGATGGTTGTCGGGCTGTATTTTGGCCACCATGTGCTCAAGATGAACCCCGTTCTGTTGCTGGGCGGTCTTGCCGGATCGATGACAATGACGGCAGCCATGGCAGCCGTTCAAGTGCGCTCGAGCAGCCCTGTTGCGGTTCTGGGCTATACGCCAGCGGTCCCGCTTGCGCATATTCTGCTGACAACCTGGGGCACAGTCATTGTGGGGATCATTGCCGGATGATCTGAGTCAATCGCCAACGATAGGCGCAGTCACGATATTGCCGATCAGATTGACCGTACCGCGGGCGATGGTCGATAGCCCTTCCGCTGTATCATCATTGCCAGCTTCCAGTCTGTGGCCTGATGCAAGGCGCGCTGCGATTGCTTGCACCGCGCGCGGGCTTTCAGCAAACTTACCATGCTTCAGACTGTCACCGGTCGTCTCGGCACTCAGGTCAATCACCTGGACACCCTCCCGCGCAAGCCCGCTCCGGTAAGGCTCAACCGCCACATCGATGGCACCAAGCTGCGCCCTGCTACCCCAGGCCAGTCGTGACAAACCCAGTGCACGGTCATCCCTAGACGTAAACAAAGTGATCCTTGGGCGGTGGCCCGTAAGCGCCTTACCCTGGGAGATCGCAACATCAACATCAATGTCTGGTGCTGCCAGCATAAGATCGTTGATCTTACGGGGTATATCTCCGCGCCTCAGGGCAATTGTGCGCATCGCCTCCATGGTCAACCAGCCACCCATTGAATGGGCGAGGATCGTGATGTGGCCGATAGACGGTTGGTTCGACAGTTCCAGCAACAGATTTGCCAATGAGTCACGAGAAACCGCTGCACTTTCGCGATCGTAGGCATACGTTGACAACTTGCCCCATGATGGCCAGCTGAACAGGACAGGGATCACCTCGCTGTTTCCGCCTGCGTCGTGCGTGACCTGAGCGAACCGGAACAACGCTTCATCGAAGCGGGTGTTGTAGCCATGCACGAACACCAGCACGTGGGCGGGCTTGCGTGTAGAACTTAACCCGCGAAACGCATTGCGAAAGCCGCGCTCGTCAACAAGTGTTGTCTTGATTGCAGCAAATGATGTCCTTGAGTCCGGCGGAACGGTTGTAGACCAGACAATCTCGCCTGGTTTGCGGTTAGGCGGAATACTGACAGTCAAGTCAGCATAACCGGTTGCAAGAGCGCGCTCCCCACCGAATAGAACCTGAGCATCCACAGAGGCCTTGCGCGTTGTCACTGCGAGGACACGCACCTGCGTAGCTTCAGCGGCAGCCTGCACCGGAACCAGCGCTGACGTGGGCCGCGTTGCACAAGCGCCCTGACAAAGCGCCATGAGAAGCAAGGCTGCCGTTTTGACGGGTAGCTGCACGGCACTAGTCCTTTTTGCTAAAACGTAAACGGTTCTGTAGGTCTACGATTTTACCGCTGAGAAGGTGTCGTCATCGCCTGTCTTGAGCAGGTGAGCCGGGATGCCGCGGGGCTGTTTCTGAGTTGGCGGTAGAGGAGATATGAACACCGTCTTGCCCTTGCGGCGAAGCAGGTCGTCCTTCGCAGCCTTGCGCAGTGCCGGATCCGTCATCAGATCAAAGCCGGCGCCTGCGAGAATACGGGCTGTGTTGAGAGAGCCCTTGTCCCCAATAGATGTTCCGCCACACGCAGTCACAGGCCATGTGTGCAAGCTGATCCCGAGTGGCAGGGTTGGCCACCCGAATATCCCTACCGGTGCAATGTAGCTGATATCACCAACGTCGGTAGAGCCGCCCGTCGTGATATCGCCAAGGATTGGCAGAACCCGAGTAGCCAAGCCCGTCTCGGGAAGGTTCATGGCTTTCTGGCAGGTGCGAGCGAAGTTTTGTTCTTCTGCGGTCCATTCGATAGGCGTTGCCAACATGTGTCGATGCATGTGCGCGATAAGGGTATCGTTTGGCAAAAGATCATACATGCCGAAATAGACTTCAAACTCCGCCTTTGTCTGGGTTGACAGTGCCGAGCCCTCAGCGATCTGACGAGCCCACTCTGTCATCGCCGTGACTTTCTCCCGGTCAGCGTCACGAATGGTCATCCAGACCTGCGCGAAGTCAGGCACAATGTTCGGTGCAACCCCTGCATTTTCATAAACGTAGTGGACGCGCGCAGTTGGCAGGATGTGCTCGCGCATCAGATTGATGCCGTGGCCAAACAATTCTGCCGCCTTCAGTGCACTGCGGCCATCCCATGGACTGTTTCCTGCATGAGCCGTCCTGCCTCGGAAGATGATCTTCATGGCATTGCTTGCAGCCGTGCGGACCGCACCCGTTGCTGCAATCGGCGCAGGATGCCAGGCAAGGCAAGCATCGCAATCATCGAAAAGACCATCGCGGGCCATGTAAACCTTGACACCCTGCGCCTCTTCCGACGCGCAGCCATAGACACGGATGGTGCCTGGCGTCCCAGCTTGCTGCATCATCAGCTTGAGGGCCATTGCGCCGCCTGTGCAGCCTGCCCCCAACATGTTGTGGCCGCAACCATGACCAACTTCGGCGCCAGTTGTTCCAGGCGTCTGGCGCGGCTCTGGCGCGTTGCCAAGACCGGGCAGGGCGTCATACTCCGGCAGATACCCGATCACGGCCCCCCCCGATCCCTGCTTCCATTCGGCAATGAATGCGGTTGGTGTGCCTGATGTTCCGGTGCTGGTGATCGTAAACCCAGCAGCCTTCAGTTCCCGGATATGGATCGCCGCAGATTTTTCCTCATGCAATGACAACTCGGGGTTGGCCCAAACCTCACGGCTGATGCGAAGGATCGCATCCTTGCTGTCGTTGACGGCGCGCAATGCGACAACTGACGAAGCTGGTGGAGTTGCCAAAGCTGATGCCGGGCCGATGGCGGCGGGGGCCTGCGCCATCACCGCGCTCCCGGAGGCGAGAATTGTGGACGCCCCGCCAGCGGCGGTGGTCGCCAGAAGCGCGCGCCTGTCTATACCTGTCTTGTCACGTGCTGGCATATGCCGCTTCCGTTTCTCTTCATTGTAACATCAGCCCTGCACCCTAAGGAAAATCCATCATTTCACAACGGCGGCTGGGCAACATTTTTCGCAAATTCGAGGCTGTCAAAGCAACCCAGATCGAAAAGCGAGACAAGCCCGCCAAAGCCTCCAGCAATGGATCCAGGGCAGCTTGTCCGGTTATGATCTTGAACCAAGAAATGGCGTCATGATTTCGACGACGCCTGTGATGATAATCTGAACCCCGATGCAGAGAAGCAGAAATGCAGACAGGCGCATGATGACGCGAGTTCCCTCGGCACCAAAGAGCCGCGCCATTCGTGAGACATGGGCATAGGCATAGAAAATTGTGCCGGCGATCGCCGCGGACACGGCAACCGAGACAAACTCGGATAAAACGTCAAAGTTGAAGATATTCTGGCGCGATCCCAGCGTGATGGCGACGGCGATGGTTCCCGGTCCTGTTGTCAACGGCACAGTCAGCGGGAAGAATGACATTCTTCTCACGCTTTCAAGACCGTGTGTGGACGTTGCTTTCCGTCCGTCATCCTCGCTGCTTTCGTGCAGCAGCGCCCAGCCCGAAGCGGCAACCACCAGGCCACCTGCGATCCGCAGTGCCGGTAAGCTCACGCCAAAGAACCCGAGAATTGCGCTGCCCGCAAACATCGAGACAATCAGCACAAAAAAAGCATAGATCGCAACTTGGCGTGCGACGACTGCGCGTTCGGCATCAGACAGGCTCATGGTCCGGTTCAAGAAAACAAAAGCCAGCCCGAGCGGATTGATGATCGCAAAGAGCGTAAAAAACTCCTGCAGGAACTTGCTTGTCATTTCAGACGTTCTTTCATCACGTGCCTGCCGGTGATTGTAATGCGTGTAGCTTCAAGCAGCTTCAACGTCCCATGGAAACAAGGCCAAACTCGATCTTCCGCAGGCCGAGAGCCAGCCCCTGCAGGGAAATCTCGTCTTCGGGCGTAATAGCCCCATTTTCGCCACGCGTGACAGGCGAAACCTGAGCATCGCGACCTGGATCAATCGCAGCCATCTTCGCTCGTAAAGCCAGCCGGGCAGCGTTGGTCAGCAGTGGGGCTGCGGCATCTATGGCAGCTGGGTTGTCACACAGATCAGCATGCGCGATCGCCGCAGTTAGGGTGCCTGCACAGATGATCCCGACATGACGCGCAGTCTGGATCAGTGTGTCATTCGTCTTGCCGAACTCTCTGCGTCCGTCGCGCACTGCTTTCTCAAGATCAAGCACGCGATCAAGCATGGCAACGTGCATGGCCATCGGCAATGGACTTGCGTTGCTGGCCAGCTGAGCGAGCATCTCTCCTGCCGCAATGAGGCTGGCATCAGCCGCCTGGGCAACAGCTTCCCGACCGCGCACGGGCAGCACAAAATAGCTAACTGCCAGTCCTGCGATGATGCCAATGATCGTGTTGCCGACCCTGACAAGGCTGTACTCGACCGCGTCTTGGACATGCACGAGTATCATGACAGCACAAAGTGCAGCACCGACCCGCGCTGCAGCCACGCCCCAGCCAAAAGCGAGGCAGACGTAAGCTGTAGCCCCGACACCAAGTGCGACGGCCAATGCTGCCGGGAGCGCTACCAAGGTCAGCGCAATGCCAACCAGCATTCCGACCAAAGTGCCCCGGACCCGGTTGGTTGATGTCATGACATCTTCGCCGCGGCTTGCACCTACGATCAGCGCAGCGCTCATGGCGGAATAAACGGCGGACTCGGCCCCGCCCAAGGCCAGAAGGTAGCCAAGCAAAGTCGCAAGCGCGACCTTGAAACAGTAGAGTTGGACCGCGCGGCGCGGCCACTGCCAGCTGAACCCAAGTGTCATCTGTTCTCGGCAACGTGTGAAGTGTGAAAAACTTCTCACACACGGCGCGATTGCGTCATCCGTGTCAACGGTTTGTCGCGAGAATAGAAACCGATGTGGAGGATTGCCATCAGCAAAACAATGCGACAGTCTTGTCGCGCAAGCGAGGAATGAAACGGCTTTGGGCACTGGAACGGCTGATCGTCAAACAGGCGCTTGAGATCGAATTGTCGTAAATGGGGGTTCAGAAGCATGCACCCTGGCTCAGAAGCGTGAACATATGCGCGCCCACCAGTCTTGCCGCATATCTGTCGCAAAATGCCACATGCCAGTGCAAAGGCCACCGTTTAATGAAGACACGCTGGCTCAGCGTCCCATACCCAGGCTGTCAGAGGCGTGCACCTGCCGCAAAACATCAAGATCGACATGTGGCAGCAGCAACCGACGGAATGCCTTGTCAACCTGCTGGAATTCTTCCTCACAGCCATCAGCCCGGTCTGCTGGCAAAGCACCCCGCTTCACCGCCTCTTCGAAGAGCTTGGGTGCAGCACCAAAAGCGATACACAGGGTGTTGTACATGCGCTGGAGCGGCAACGAGTGCGGATCCGATTGGATCTTGCCATCGACGAGCCCGAGTTTGCGACGCCGGAGCTGCGGAAAGTCCCGGACGCCGGCCTCTGTGAGATAGGTATAGACAATTCCGGACACCAGTTGCGGCGTGTCATGCCGGCCAAGACTGAGTAGCATGTAGGCAGCGACCTGATCGGCGGCATCTTCCTCGCGACCGAGCAAGGGAACATCAAGATAGTCGAACAAGGCATGCGCGCCCTCATGCAGGAACACGTCGATCATCGCACCGGCAAAGACACTTTGCTCGCTGACCCAGGCAGGGCGGCGCGCGTTTCTCGCCGTCTCGACAATGTACGCGACGTACTCGTAGCAGATGGTGACGGTATCCACCTCGAACCAGGCATTGATCTCGCCGTCGCAGCTTGCGGTCTTGAAGGTGAGCGGGCGAGGCAGCCGGAAGGGCGACAGAAGTTGCTGCACCTTTTCGAGGATGGTGCGCTCTTTCAACTCCTGCATGAGCGACAGATGGCGGCTGTCCTTCGGGGGGTCGTACGAGAACTGGATGCGGTTGGGCTGAGACTGCTGGGCCATTGCCACAGATTGGTTGGGCATGACGGCCAGCCAGATCGCCAGAACGGCGAGCATCGCCGAAGGGCAAGTAAGATTCCTACGGGGCATGGCGCGGGCTTTCCTCACTCCTGAATCATATCTTAGACCTGCCACAGATCAAGTGACGTACGTCTTCGTCAAGCCTTGCCGTTCGGGGGGTGACATTCAGCAATTGGCGGGGCATGAAACAGGCAGTGACAGGCGCTTTGCTTGTGCCTGTTGCCCCACTGCGAGACGACTTCACATGGCTGATCCCAACGCCGATTGGAACAAGATACCAGCCTGGTGCCTTGCAGGCCCCGCACTTGGCGGCATCCTTGTGGTGGCCAAGTTTGCCGGGCTGATCTATCCGACCAATCCGATTGTTCTGATCCTCGCCGTGGCATTCCTCGGTGTCGCGGTTTTTGCCGCAGTGCATCATGCCGAGGTTCTGGCGGTCAAGATCGGCGAACCCTTCGGCTCGATCCTGCTGGCGCTGGCGATAACAACGCTTGAGGTCGGGCTGATCATCTCGGTGATGCTGTCCGGCTCTGCGGGCAGTGACGCTGTAGCGCGAGACACCGTGTTCTCGGTGGTGATGATCGTGCTCAACGGCATTGTCGGACTGTGCCTGATCGTCGGAGCACGCCGCCACTACGAGCAAGAGTTCCGCGTGCAAGGCGCGGCGGGCATTCTCAGCGTGATCTCGACATTGGCGATCATTGCGCTGGTGCTCCCGAACTTTACGAGGACCACGCCGGGGCCAACGCTGGCCCCCAGCCAGCTCATCTTCATCGGCGTAGTTTCGTTGATGCTCTATATCTTTTTCGTCTTTATCCAGACCATCCGTCACCGTGGTGATTTCATCATTGATGATGGCGCAGGCCATCACGGCGTCGTGCCAACGCAGCGCACCACCATGATCAGCGCTGTCTTTCTGGTACTAAGCCTTGTCGTGGTCATCATGCTGGCGAAGACGCTGTCTCCTGTCGTGGAGGGCGCGGTTTTCTCTGCGGGCCTGCCTCTCGCAGTGGTCGGTGTGGTGATTGCCGCCGTCGTGCTGTTGCCGGAAGGTCTCACGGCGATGAAAGCCGCCAAGAACAACCGCCTGCAGACCAGCCTCAATGCCTCGCTAGGCTCGGTTGCGGCCAGCATCGGGCTGACCATCCCGATCATTGGTGCTGTCTCGGTGATGCTCGGCCAGCCGTTGACGCTTGGCCTTGGCCCGGAGAGCATGCTGCTGCTGCTGCTGACGCTGTTTGTCAGCACGCTGACATTCGCAACTGGCCGCACCACGATGCTGCAGGGCGCTGTACATCTGGTCATCTTCGGAGTGTTCGTCTTCCTGTCAGCCGTGCCATGATGGCGCTTGCGTGTTGAGCGAAAATGGTTGGATCGCCGTTTCAGGATTTCACCCTTACGTACCCAATGAAATACTGCCCCGAGCAATGACGGATGGCTAGTCGATCAGATCTGTTGCGCCGCCTGGCAGGCTGGCCGGCCCTTTCAGGATTTGGCCTGATCATTGGGACATTTCTTTTCGCCGCATCGCTGACACCCAGCTTGGTGCCTCGCTCTCCAGTCATTCAGGGAGCGCTCGGCGGGTTCTGCATGTCGGTCGGCTATGGACTTGGGGTTCTCGTGCGCGGCACATGGCTTTGGTTGCAATTGCCAACGCCAAAAGGTCAGGCGCGCGCTATTGGCAACATCGCTGCAATGACAGGCTGCCTCGTTGTGGCAATGGCCGCATTATGGTGGGCAGCAGGTTGGCAGAACACCTTGCGCGTACGGATGGATATGCCTGCCATCGAGAGCGCAGGGTCTATGATTGTTGCGACTCTAGCGTTGATCATCTTTGCCGTTTTCGTTCTGGTCGTGCGATTGATCCGGCTCACAGCGCGCCGCTTTTCAAAACGATTGGCGCACTTTGTTCCTGGTCCACAAGCGACAGTTCTTGCCGTGCTTCTGACTGCCGGATTGTTCTGGTTGGTCGGCAATGGTGTCCTCGTGGCTGGAGCGTTCCGGATGCTTGACGCCTCGTACAGCCGGCTCGATGCTCTTCTTGAGGACGCGAGCCCACAACCAACTGATCCGCATAAATCCGGTGGACCGGGATCCCTGCTGACATGGAGCGGCTTGGGCCGGGCCGGGCGAGAGTTGGTTGCCTCTGGCCCCAACGCCTCAGACATCGCGGCAGTGACAGGCTCACCCGCATTGGAACCCTTGCGCGTTTATGTCGGGTTGAATTCGGCGGACGATCCAGCATCGCGAGCGCAGCTCGCGCTGGCTGAACTGATCCGCATCGGCGCTTTCGAACGCGCCAACCTCGTCATTGTTACACCCACCGGCACCGGCTGGGTCGACCCCGAAAGCCAATCGGCGATGGAGTATGTGCTCGGCGGTGATGTCGCCAGCGTTTCGGTGCAATACTCCTATCTGGCTAGCTGGATGGCGCTGCTGACCGAGCCGGCCCACGGCGCCGAGACCGCGCGGGCGGTATTTGCGGCGGTATATGGCCACTGGACCAGCTTGCCCCGCAACGCGCGCCCGAGGCTATATCTGCATGGTTTGAGCCTTGGAGCATTCAACTCCGATCTCAGCCATGATCTGCACCAGGTCATCGCCGATCCTTACAATGGTGCGCTATGGTCCGGCCCGCCTTTCGCCAGCCGCACCTGGAGCAGTACCACTGCGCGGCGCAACGCTGGCTCGCCGGCTTGGCTGCCCCAGTTCCGCGACGGCTCGACGATCCGCTTCACATCTCAGGAGAACCGCCTGAACGATGCTTCGGCCCGCTGGGGAACCTATCGAGTGATCTACCTACAGTACGCCAGCGATGCGATCGTCTTCTACGATCCGCGGGCGCTGTGGCGCCGGCCGGACTGAATGACGCCGCCCCTTGGTCCCGACGTATCTCCCGATCTCAAATGGATACCTGTGGTGACTTTTTTCCAGTTGACGTTCGACATTATGCTCGCGGTCCTGCCCCCAAAGGGGCACGGACATGTCTACGCCTTCCCGCACTACCTCGACGCTTGGGCTTCACTCACGGAGGCGTCAGAGTGGACAACCGAAAGGCTTGAAGCGCTGAAGCGCAAGATCGCCATGCAGCCCGGCAAATGAGTTGGCGTGTCGCGGATCCAGCAGGGGTAGGGGCCACCACGGCCTTCAAAATAGAGCCACGCAGAGACTGCTACACCAAACACTGATGCACACGGAATTGAGTTGTCGCGTAACGACGACAGGTCGGGGTACCCGAACGATTTCGTTCAGAATCCAGATTTAGCCGCGTCGAGTGGCTTCGGAACAGCGCGTACCCCTTGCTCTTGAAAAGCTCTGTGAACGGCAGCCAGCACCTTTCGGCGGATCAGGCTTTGACGTCCAGCCTTGGCTTTGAACTTGCCGCGTATCACAAGCGTACCATCTTCCAGTTCACCAATACCCTGACTCTTGAACGGCTCGATCAGGTCCGGCACGAGTTCAGGATCGACGGCTAAGTCCTGTCCAATTTTCTTAAAGAGCTTCCGTACCACCTCCACATCGGTGTCGATTGCAACACGGAATAGCAGTTTCTCGATGACCCAGTCCCTGCTGAAATTCTGAATTTTCCCGATCGATCCATAAGGGATCGTTGCCAAGGCACCGCGTTGGTGTCTCAGGGACACTGACCTGATCGAAATCTTCTCGACCACACCTTTTGCACCAGATGTCTCAATGTACTCACCTTGCCGGAATGCGTCATCAATTAGAAAAAACACACCTGAGACAATATCTTTTACGAGTGCTTGCGAACCAAAACCGATCGCAATTCCAAAAACGCTTAAGCCAGTGACGATGGGCCAGACATTGATGCCGAGAACAATGAGCGCCGAAAGTACGGCAAGCGACACGACTGTCCATCGACCAACGCCAGCCAGCAACGGTGCAAGAGTCTGGAAGCGCGTCCGTGGTTCCAGTGTCTCCTCGTCATAAATCTCGGCGCCGTGGTCCTGCTGCAGCGCACGTGATGAGGCTATGGCGATCAGATTCCAGAAGAACGCAGTACAAAGTCCCAGAATGGCCAATGTCACGGCAAGGTAGGCGAAACGATGAAGTCCCCCACTTTGTTCTGAAACTAGCGGTCCGATCCAGAGTGCACAGAGCAGGCTGCCAATAACGGCCAGTAGCGCAGGTCTCACCGTCATACGTAAAGCCAGCCGTGAGGTGTACATGTCGCTTGTGGTGCGTGCCGCAGCTGCCCAGCCTTTGAGAATTCGATCAAGAAAAGGAATTGCGATCACAAATGCCAGCGTCGCCACAATGGCCACACCAGGCAGCGGCGTTCCAAGGGTGTAGGCGATCTGAGCGCTAACAAAGGTCAATCCGACAATCAGCATCAGCAAGATCGGCCAGCGTCGTGCAATCCGGAGACGGCGCTTGCTGCGCGGTTTAGGGCCGGCCACCAAGGCAACGAGTGTGCTGCGATGCACGAATGTCACAAAAATCAGTGCTAAGGTCACCGGAGTTGCGACAAGCACACTGCCAAAAAGATCACGAGCCGCAGGACTTGCGCCCCATGCCCTTAGGATTGAGACCGATGCGCCTCCTGCAATTGCGTACGCGATAACGGTGTTTAGTTGCCTGACGAAGCGAAGCGCACGCGGACCCGCAACGCCGGACTTTCTAACGCTGAGCCTATTTATCAGCATGGATTGAGCAGTCAGAAGTGTGGTGCCGATTGCTGTCGCCACGGTGATGATTGTCAGTGTTGTTTGGCTTGGTGATGGACCGGCATGAGCTATGCGAGCCAAAACTACTCCGACGATTGAACTACAAGTGAAAGCGGCAAGCAGATCGCACGCACGTATTAAAAAGCCCGCTGAAGGGTCACGATGCTTGAGCAAGGCGCGCACCCCGCCGAACACAAGGAAAGTTGAGGTGCCGAGCAATACACTTACGAGCGCGAGGCCCACAAAAACACCCGGTACGGCAGCCATCGCACCAAAGGTTTGGTCAAAGCCCGACCACGCTTCTGTGATGCTGTTCAGCCGACGTGAGAGACCTTGTTCTACACGTTCAACAACCCGATGAACGGTCTCGAAGGCTAAGCTGAACGTATCATCAGAGTTCTGGTCGGACATGGGATCATTTCGGCTGTGAGTACATTTGCTAGATTGCCGTCAAACGAATTCGTAAGTAGGTGAGGCCACTCGACATAAATAAAGCGTTTATCGGATGTAGATGGTTTTCGTCGAGGCTCAGGTTGCAATTTTACCTGTCGAGCATCGCACTCTTCTGTAGCACCGATGCGGCCGACAGGCGCATCATGACACGTGTGCCCTCAACTCAGAAGAGCCGAGCCGCGCGCAAAACGTGGGCATAGGGTATCCACGAAACCGTCCGCAAACCAAGCACGCGCCTCCGGTTTATGGCTTGCTTCGTGACGGAATGGGAGAATGTTGGACGCCCTCCGACATTTTTAATGTCCGCTCCGGTCGCTGTTGTCTGGCAAGTTTAATGACAGCTTCGGGCGCAGTGCTGCCGCTTGTGGCCTGAAGGGAACTGACCGCAATTGACGTCACACCGGAAATTCGAGGTCAGCTCTGTAGGATTTTGAGTGACCTATCAAATGGTTGCAGGGTCAAGTCTGGTAATTTGCTCGGTGGCGCTGGGCCGCGCCTTAGAGCGAAAGGGCAGGGGGAGGTTCATGACGGGTTCAGAGCTTGGGAGAGTGTCTCCCGGCGGCCCGTTGCGGAGAATCTCCCATGTCCAGCCCCAGACTCAGCCTTTCGCCTTCGCGCAACATTCCCTTCAACAAGCTCAAGTTGTCACAGGCGAACGTGCGCCGGATCAATGTGGGCATCTCGATCGATGAGCTCGCAGAGGACATCGCCCGGCGCGGCCTGCTCCAGAGCCTGAATGTCCGTCCGATCCTCGACGACGAAAGGAACGAGACCGGAGCCTATGAGGTGCCCGCCGGCGGACGCCGGTTCCGCGCCCTTAAGCTCTTGGTCAAACAGAAGCGCTTTTCGAAGACCGGCCCGGTACCCTGCATTGTCCGTGACGCTGATACCGACATCCTTGCCGAGGATGACTCGCTTGCCGAGAACGTCCAGCGTGTCGCCCTCCACCCGCTCGACCAGTATCGCGCGTTCATGGCACTCAGGGAAAAGGGCCAAACCGAGGAGGCGATCGCGGCGTCGTTTTTCCTGCCGGTCACGGTGGTCAGGCAGCGCCTCAAGCTGGCTTCTGTCTCGCCAGCCTTGCTTGAGGCCTATGCCCAAGACGGGATGACGCTCGAACAGCTCATGGCGTTCACGCTTACCGGCGACCATGTGCGACAGGAGCAGGTATGGGAGGCGCTCCAGCACTCCTACTCCAAGGAGCCCTACCAAATCCGTCGCATGCTGACGGAGAAGCAGGTGCGAGCATCCGACAAGCGCGCCAGGCTCATTGGCGTCGAAGCCTATGAGGCGGCGGGTGGCACCATGTCGCGCGATCTCTTCCAGAACGATGACGGCGGCTGGCTCGACGATCCGGCCCTGCTCGACCGTCTGGTGATGGAGAAGCTGAAGACGGAGGCGGAGACGATTGCCGCCGAGGGCTGGCGCTGGATCGAGGTCGCCATTGAGCTTCCCTATGGCCATACTCATGGGCTGAGGCGTGTTGACGGTCACGCCGCGGCGCTGAACGACGACGAGCAGAAGCAGTTCGCCGAGGTCCAGACCGAGTACGACGAGCTCTCGACCGAATACCAGGACGCTGAGGAACTGCCCGAGGAGGTCGACGCGCGTCTGGGCGAACTCGAGGCCCTCATCGCCAGCTTCGAGGAGCGTCCAGTCGTTTTCGACCCTGTGGAGGTCGCCTGTGCTGGCGCGTTCATCAGCCTCAGGCCGGACGGCAAGCTCGCCGTCGAACGCGGCTATGTCCGGGCCGAGGACGAGCGCATGGCGGATGAGCCCGAGGACGGCGATGGCGATACTGATGCCATCACCGACAGGGATGGCTCGACCGACGTGGCAGGCGGTTCAGGACGAGGTGGTGCCGTCATCACGGTCGCCGGCGGCAAGGACAGCGCCGAGGAGGACGAGGACGACGCGATCCGTCCGCTGCCGGATCGGTTGGTGCTGGAATTGACGGCGCACCGTACGCTCGCTCTTCGCGATGCGGTGGCGCAGCATCCGGAGGTCGCGTTGACCTTGCTGCTGCACAAGCTTGTCACCGACACCTTCCAGCGCGGCGGCGGCAACGGCTGCCTCGAGGCCTCCATCCACCACGTCTTCTTCCCGGCTCAAGCACCCGACCTCAAGAACAGCCCGTCAGCGTGCAGCATTGCCGTCCGGCAAGATGGCTGGCGGATCGAGATGGCGCCTGTCGTTGAGGACAAGCATCCTGACGCTCTCTGGAACTGGCTGCACCAGCTCGATGGCGCGAGCCGTCTGGCGCTGCTGGCCCATTGTGTCTCCTACGGCGTCAACGCGCTGCAGGAGAAGGTCGACCGCTATGGTGGAACGGGTGTCAGCGCTCATGGCCTGAGCCAGCGCCTTGTCGAAGCCAACCGCCTCGCCATGGCCGTCAACCTCGACATGGTCGAGGCAGGCTGGCGTCCGACCGAAGCCAACTACCTCTCCCGCGTCACCAAGCCCCGCATTCTTGAGGCAGTGCGCGAAGGCGCAGGTGAGCAGAAAGCCGAGCTGATCGCCCATCTCAAGAAAGGCGACATGGCCCGCGAAGCCGAGCGTCTGTTGGCGGAAACAGGCTGGTTGCCCGAACCGCTCCGCATGTCTGGTGAGGATGCATCTGTCGCGAACTCCGTTAGCGTGGTTGCAGATGGAACCGAGCCGTCAAGCACGTTGGCAACTGACGATTTGCCAGCGTTCTTGAACGACGAAGCTGCTGATCGCAACAATACTGACGCCGACATGAGTGATGAATCGGTGTCCGACCACCCAATGCCGTCAGCCATCGCTGCGGAATAGCTCCGCGTTCGCTGGAGGGGCCTGAAGCCGCTCCAGCTCTCCGACTATCACACACTCAGCTCCTCAACCTGGCCCGGCCCCGTGCCGGGCTTTTCCACATCAGGAGACGACGATGACCGAAGACCCAACCGATCCCGGCGCATCCGGCGAGCACCAGACCGCAGCGCATCAGCCTGAACAACACCAGCCAGATACCGTGATGTCAGACTACATGGCGAAAGAGGCGGCCCATCGCTCATTGAGCGCCAGCCTCCGCCCATCAACCAAGGCGAACCTGTTCGCCGTTCTGGCGGGTGCTGGAATCGTAAAGGTCACCGTCGAATTCGATGGCGAGGGCGACAGCGGCCAGATCGAGACCATCGAAGCCACGGATGCCAGTGGCGCTCCTTGCGAACTCCCTGCGAATTTGATGCTCGTCCACCATGCGGTCTGGGGCGAGCCAGAGTCACGATCCCACGAAATGACTATTCCCGAGCTCATCGAGAGCCTCGCCTACGATCTCCTCAGTGACACCCATGGCGGTTGGGAGATCAACGACGGCTCCTACGGGATCTTCACCTTCGATGTGGCGGCAGGCTCGATCACGCTGGAATGCAACGTGCGCTTCGTCGATTCCGAACAGCACACCACCACGTTTTGAAAGGAGCAGAACCATGGCCCATCCTTATCACCATGCCCTGTCGTCCCAGAAGACTTGGGGCGGCAGCGTTGAGGACTTCACCGCCATCCATGACTGGTTCGATGCCAGCAAGATGATCCTCGCTGACTTCCGCCACCGGGCGCTGCGCCATCACGCCGAGGGCATCTTCCTGGCGGAGACGATCTTCGGCCAGACCCTCACTCTCACCTCGGGCCGCGTCATCCCCACGCGGTGGGTTGGCGAGCAGCATGTGCGCGAGGACTTGGGCCACATCCCGAGCTTCGCCGACTGGGCCCGCGCCATCCGGCCCGAGCCCTGGATGGGCCGCATTGGGCGCGACCTCAACGCACTCGATGAAGGAGCTGGACAATGAGTGGACCTTACTCGCGCCTCGACATCACTGTGCATGACAGTTGGCGGATCGTCGTCCGTGCTGCCGCCCTTAAACTTGACGTGGGTTGCCGGCGCGATCTCACGCTGCGCGCTGCGCGAAAGCGGTTCTATCGGTCGATGCTCGCGGAACATGGGCGGGCTCAGAAACTGGTTGCACACTTCAAGCTTTGACGCCCCTCCGCCTGTCTCGACCATATTCCAGAGGATCATCATTCAAGGAGGCTGCCATGGCAATTCCTGAATACGCGAGGACGAATTTCCAGACCCTGCTGCGCGCTGCCGAAGCCGGTCATCTGGCTCTGATGGAATGCAGCGATGCCGTCACCGGCGAGGTTCGCTTCGTCATCTGTGCTGTTGGGCGCGACAAGGACGACTACGTCATGACCCCGTTCGGTCATCTCGCCGACGGCAATCCCTATGATGCTTATGTGCCGCCGGACAGCGCTCCGGAACAGGCGGGCTGAGCTTCGCCCGTCCGAACGCTAGCATGGCGGCAGCGGCAATTACTCGAGAGGAAAAGCGGGGCCGGGAAGGGTTGGCCGGAGCGGGTGAGAGAGCGGTTCGGGCCTTGGTTGCCACACCTCTCTTCTGGACCCATCCCATGACCCCTTTTACTTCCGCCGCAGCCTTGCGGCCACTCGACAACTTAGCCGACGCATCCGCGACTGATGCACCCGCTGGCCTGTCACCTGATGCCAAGCAACCTGACACGGCAAAGGCAATTTTCTCCGCCGCGCAGGAGCTTCAGCACCATCTCAAACGCGGCCAGCGCGTCGATGCCACTGTCTTGCGTGCCGCAATGACCAAGGTTTTTGGCGCTTCTGACGCCGACGGCGCATGGGACTGGAAGCTGGCTTATGAGGCGACGGAAGCCGCGACCGTGCTGTTCCTGCGCCAGTATGGTCCGGCTCTGCTCAACAAAGCCGGATCGCCGGAAGCCATGCTGCAATTGCTGGCCAAGATTGTTGTATTGCTGCCGACGCAGACGAGGCGTTCGGAGGACAGCAATGGCTTCCAGCAGTTCTCGACACCGATCGAGCTCGGTTGGGCTGCCATCACCGCAGCAGCCATCCAGCCCGGCGATGTGGTGCTGGAACCGTCGGCGGGCACAGGCCTCCTCGCCATCTTCACTGAGCTATCCCGCGGCCAGTTCCATCTCAACGAACTCGCCAAGACCCGCGCTGACCTGCTTGGCCATCTCTTCCCGACAGCACCCATCACACGCTTCGATGCCTCGCAGATCGACGATCATCTGGCGCCATCCGTCCGTCCCAGCGTCGTGATCATGAACCCGCCCTTCTCGGTGAT
>JBOFFB010000788.1:0-2235 GCA_051648385.1 Allobosea sp. | reverse complement strand
ATGCTGAGCGTGGTCGGCGTCAGGGCCTGTGTCGGCTCGGCGGCACCCCGCGCGGGAAACAGCTTGCCGACGCCTTCAATGGAGAGCTTGCTCATTTGGCTGCCCACGGGAACAGGCGCAGGTTGGCCCACTTGAACATGAAATCCGAGATCAACCCGATCAAGCCGATGATGATGATGCCGAAGATGATCTGGCCGGTGTTGAGCAGCGCCTGGCTGTCGGTGATCATGTGGCCGATGCCCGATGACGAGCCGATCAGCTCGGCCACGATCACGTAGGTCCAGGCCCAGCCGAGCACCATGCGCAGGATTTCGGCGATCTCCGGCGCGGCATTGGGCAGGAGCACGCGGGTCACGACGGAGCGGTCTGACGAGCCTAGCGTGTAGGCCGCGTCGACGAGATCACGCCTGACCCCGCCGACCGCGACCGCAATCATCAGCACGAGCTGGAAGAATGAGCCGATGAAGATGACCAGCAGCTTCTGCGTCTCGCCGATGCCGGCCCACAGGATCAACAGCGGGATGAAAGCCGAGGCCGGCAGATAGCGGGCGAATGAGACGAACGGCTCGAAAAAGGCTTCGATCGGCTTGTAAGCCCCCATCATGATGCCGAGCGGCAATGCGAGCACTGCCGCCAGCACGAAGCCGCCGACGACGCGCCAGATGGTGATGCCGATATCGAAGGCAAAGCCGTGCTTGGTCATCAGCAACCATCCCTCCTCGACCATCGTGATGGGCGAAGCGAGGAAGAGCTTGGGCACAAAGCCACCCAGCGTGGCGATGGCCCAGGCCGTGACGAACAGCACGAAGAAGCCGACGCCATAGGTGACGCGCGCTTGCGCAGTGACAGGCTGGAGGGGCTTCATGTTTTTCCCAGTGTCATCACCGACCTTGTGGCGGTGATCTCGGCAGAGTTGCGCTCATCGTGCCGAGATGACCGGGACAAGCCCGGTCATGACACTGACTTGTCCAGCGCGTGCGAAATTCAGCTACCGCCGCCCATCACGAAGCGGGTGTCGACGAGGCTGGCGATGTCGGGCTTGGTCTTGATCAAGCCGATTTCCAGCAGCAGATCGGCGGCCTTGGCCGAAAACTCCTGCCAGGGGCCGGAGAAGAAGGCGCGGTTCTCGACCGGGCCCTGCCAGCGCAGGTACTTGGCGGAGCTGCCGAACTGCTCGGCGCTCTGTTTCACGTCGGCACCCATGATGCCGAAGGCCTTGGCTTCGTCGGCCTTGATCATGTCGAGCGCCTCGTAATAACTCTTGACCAGCGCGCGCACGGCACCCTCGTTGGCGCCAATGAAAGCTGGTGTGCAGCCGAAAGTGTCCATCACCATCGGGTAGTCCAGCGTGGTGGCGATGATCTTGCCGGACTGGGGTGCGTTGCGCACTGCCGACAGGAAAGGCTCGTAGCTCATGGCAGCGTCATTCTGGCCAGCGACGAAAGCCTGCGCAGCGGCAGCGGGCTCCATGTTGACGATGTTGACGTCTTTCAGGGTCATGCCGTTCTCGCGCAGGAACCAGGCGAGCGTGAAATAGGGCGCGGTACCGGGCGATGAGGCGGCCACGGTCTTGCCCTTGAGGTCCTTGATCGAGGCGATGCCGTTGCGGACAGCCATGCCGTCAGCGCCGTAGCTCTTGTCGAGCTGGAAAAGCTGCTTGGTGGCGACACCCGCGCCGTTCCAGACGATCCAGGTCTCGACCGTGGTCGCGGCGCACTGGATGGCACCTGACGCAATCGCGAGGTGGCGCGAGGCCTGCGGGATTTTCTGGATGGTGACATCAAGGCCGTTCCTGGCGAAGATGCCGGCTTCCTTGGCAAGTGTCAGCGGCGCAAAGCCGGTCCAGCCCGAAATGCCGATGGCGACTTTCGTCTGTGGCGGTGTCTGTGCTTGCACGGCAGTCGCAAGCCCGAAACTCGCAGCAATGGCAGCTGCCAAAAGAACTGTCTTCTTCATGATGTGACATCTTTCCCATTGTGCACGTGGTGCGTGTTGACGCCTTTTGCCCACGCAAACCCCAAGTCAGCAGCTTACCGGGGTGGCGCATGCCGTCAAGCAAAGCCGCCATCCACTGGCAAATGGCCTGCCATTCACACCAGGGCAACGAGTCGAGGTTAACGCGGATTGAGACCGATTGCGGTTGCGAGGTAGACAGTATCCCAGGTAGCGAGTTTTCGTTTTCCCTTTATGGAGGTTTTGCCTGGCATGGAGCGGATCAAATTGAGTGCGAGGTGT
>JBOFFB010000787.1:0-10085 GCA_051648385.1 Allobosea sp. | reverse complement strand
CGCCCGCGACACCGATCCCTCGGTCACTTCACCCGCTCCCGCCTCGCGGGCATCACGCTCCGCTGCATCGCGCAAACGCTTTGCAGCGGAAATCCGCACCAGCACCGGATGTTCATCGACCACGCGATCGAGCATGGCCGTTGCCTCGTTGCTCCAGGGCAATTCCTCATGCAGGCGCGAAGGTGTTGCCTCGATCGCGTCCATGTCCGTGCCGAGCGGCAGAATGTTGAAAAGCGCATCAAACAACGCGTTGCAGACCTCCTGGACGAGGTAGGTCGCGCCCGAATAGCCCATGAAGGGTGTGCCGGTGTGGCGGCGGATGATCGCGCCCGGGAAAGAGGCGGGTATGTAGATCGCCCTTCCCCCGGCCTCGGCCAGATACATGCGCTCATTGTAGCTGCCGAAGAGAAACAGCGGCGTCTTGGTCTTCACCAGATCACGCACCTGATCATTCAGCGTCTTCTCGCCGGGCTTGCGTGGAACGGCAAAGGTGCAAGGCAGGCCCATCTCGACTTCGAGGAATTGCCTGATCCCGCGGGTATAGGTTTCGTTGGCGACAATCGCGAAGGATGCGGTTGCGAAGAAGTCCTGCGTCACCGAGCGCCACAGATCCCACAGCGGCTTGATCGTGGTGTGCTTCTCGCGCTCGATGAAGGGTTCGGGATCAAGACCCGTGAGTTCCCCAAGTTTGCGCAGGAACTTGGTGGTCGAATGCAGCCCGATGGGTGCTTGCAAATACGGCCGTTCGAGCGCCTCGCAGAGCAGGCGGCCAAATTCGCGATACATGCAGACATTGACCTCGGCGTCGCCGAGCCTGTTGATGTCGGCAAGGTGCGTGCCGAGCGGAAAGCAAAGGTTGACCTCCGCTCCGATACCTTCGACCAAGCGGCGGATTTCAGCCACGTCCGATGGCATGTTGAAGACGCCGTAGCTCGGGCCGATGATGTTGACCTTGGGCTTTGCACCTTCCTTGCGGGGCTTCAGCGCAGGCGTCTTCTTCGGGCCGAACTGCTTCCAGAGCCAGGCCATGGCCCGGTTGGCGCATTGCCACTGGTCCTCATCGATGGTGCGCGGCAGAAAACGCAGGATATTGGTGCCTTCGGGCGTCACGCCGCCACCGATCATCTCGGCAATAGAGCCGGTGACAACCACCGACGGCAGGCCTGGATCAAGTGTCTTGTGGGCGCGCTTCATGGCGCCTTCGGTGCCATGCTGGCCAAGCTCTTCCTCGCCGAGGCCCGTGACGACGATGGGCAATTCATGTGGCGGCAACGCGTCGGTGTAGTGCAGCACCGACGTGACGGGCAGGTTCTCGCATCCAACCGGACCATCGATGATGACCTGCAGGCCCTTGATGGCGCAGAACACGTAGATCGCGCCCCAATAGCCCCCTGCCCTGTCATGATCGAGGACCAGCATCAGAGGATCTCCCCGCTCATGCCCATCTCTGAACTAACCCCGCCGGTCTTGCCGAGCTTGGCGAGTTGCTTCTTGCGGAACTCCGGCCGGTCACGTGGTGTTTCCGACCAGATACCGGCCGAGAAGCCCTCGCCGACGCCTTCAAAAAAGTCCTTCATCACGTCCATGCGGGCCTTGTTGGCCATGGCGGCATTGACCACGGTGGCCAGCGAGCCTGCACCGGCCACGCCCATCAATGGTCGAGCAGAAATCAGGTTGGTGAAATACAGCGACGGCATGCCGCGCGCCTTGGCGTGCTGCACCACAGGAGTCGTACCGATTGCAAGGTCAGGCTCGTGGAAATCAACCGCAGCGAGGTCATTTTCCAGCGAGGCGCGGAACTGGATACGCACGCCACGCGCCTCAAGCCACTCGCGGTCCGGATCTGACCAGCGCGTGCGTGGGCAGGCGGTGCCGACATAAGGCACGTTCGCGCCGCTTTCGATCAGCAGGCGCGCCACGAGCAATTCAGAGCCTTCATAGCCAGAGACGGTGATCTTGCCGTTGATCGGCTTGGCGGCCAACGCGCCCTTGATCAGCGGCAGGAACTTGTCCTTCGCATCCTGCACGGTGGCTTTCGAAACCTCGCAAGCCTCGCCGATGGCATCGAGCCAGGCGGCGGTGCCATCATGGCCCACAGGCGCGGAGCCGACGATGGGCCGACCCGCATACTCAAACTCGCGGATCGACGCCGTGTAGAACGGGTGGATGGCCGCGACCGCCGCGCAATCGAGCGCGGCATAAAGCTCGCGCCATTCGCGGGTCGGCACCACAGGGCCAGCCGCCAGCCCGAGCGCACCCAGCATCATGCCGATGCCGACGGGATCAGCGGGGAACATCTCGCCCAGCAGCGTCACCGTGCGCTTGTCGTTGCGGCCACCACGCGGGGCTGCCACCGGGCCGGCCTCGGCTTCCTTGCGGGCGAAATTGAGCATCGCGCCGGCCAGCACGTCCTTGGCTTCGGCATGGGTCGGCACGCCAAAGCCCGGCACGTCGATGCCGATGATGCGAACGCCATCGATGGTGTCGGGCAGTAGGCGCAGCGGCACACCGGAGGCGCTCGGCACGCACAGGTTGATGACGACGATGGTGTCATACTGGTTGGGGTCGGCGAGCAGATGCACTGCTTCGCGGATATCCTCGAAGAGCTTACCGGTGACGAGCGTTTCGGAATTGAACGGCACGTAGCCAACCGTGCGTTTCGCGCCATAGAAATGCGAGGTGAAGGTCAGCCCGTAGACACAGCAGGCCGAACCGGACAACACGGTGGCGGTGCGGCGCATGCGCAAGCCGACACGCAAACTCCCGAAGGCCGGGCACATGCTTTGCGGCTGATCATGTGGGCCGACCGGATAATCGGCGGCATAACGTTCAAGCGTGTCGGACGCACCCGCAGCAATAGCCGCCTTCCGCATCTGATCGCGTCCGGCATGGCAGCCATTGCCCAGCGCCTCGGCCTTGGCAACGCTCGTGGTCGCCGCAGCGATTTCCGTTGCTGACGGCGCAGCCTTGACGGGCTCCGGCGGCGGCGCAACCTCGGTAACCTTCGGCTTCTTGTTCAAATTGTCGATCAGCGTGACCATGACGGGGAGCCTCAGGCTTCGTCGTAGACGACTTCGAGCGTCTGCTTTTCCAGCACCGCGCCGCCGCACATGTCGGCGAGCGAGGCAGGCTGAAGCACGTAGTCGCGGCCCGTGGTATCGGCGGAAAACAGGCCGAGCAGGCCATCGGAGGTCATGGGTGCAGGGCGCATCGGCTTGCTCTCGCCGACGTTCGTCACCAGCTCCTCGAACATCGGGCCCCAGCGATCACCGGGCCGGCCAATGATGTGATAGTTTGCGCTTTTCCGGCGGATGTCCTCATCGGCGGGGATCGAAGCCAGCACCGGAATGCCAACAGCGGCGGCGAAGGCCGCAGCCTCGCCCGTGCCGTCATCCTTGTTGATGACCATGCCGGCGACGCCGACATTGCCGCCAAGCTTGCGGAAGTACTCAACCGCCGAGCAGACGTTGTTGGCGACATACAGCGATTGCAGGTCATTGGAGCCGACAACGATGACCTTCTGGCACATGTCGCGCGCAATCGGCAGGCCGAAGCCGCCGCAGACCACATCGCCGAGAAAGTCGAGCAGCACGTAGTCGAAGCCCCAATCATGGAAGCCGAGCTTTTCCAGCAGCTCGAAGCCATGGATGATGCCGCGGCCACCGCAGCCGCGCCCGACCTCGGGGCCGCCCAGTTCCATCGCGAAGACGCCATCACGCTTGAAGCAGACATCCTCGATGCGGACTTCTTCGCCGGCCGCCTTCTTGCGGGCCGAGGTCTCGATGATGGTCGGGCAGGCTTTGCCACCGAACAGCAGCGACGTGGTGTCGGATTTTGGATCGCAGCCGATCAGCAACACGCGCTTGCCCTGCTGGGCCATCATGTAACTGAGGTTGGCCAGCGTGAAGGATTTGCCGATGCCGCCCTTGCCGTAGATCGCGATGATCTGCGTCTTGGTCTCGTGCACCGCATCCTCTGTCAGGTCCGGGCCGGGAGCCGTGGCTGCGCCAACGCCATGCGCGGCCAGCGCCGCATTCAGCGCGTGGTTAGGGGTGGGCGGGCTGAGTGTGGTCGCGGAGGTCATCGTTGCGGAAGTCATGGGCAGGTTCTCCAGTCCAAAATCATCTTCACGCAGGCCGGATCGGCGAACGCGGTTTGGTAGGCTTTGGCAGCATCGGACACGGCAGCGCGGTGGCTGATGAGGCCGGACAATGACAGCTTGCCCGCCTCGATCAGCACCATCACGGCGGCAAGGTCGGCGGGAAGGAATTCGGCGGCGATGCGCAGGCGCGCCTCGCGCATGAAGGCGGGCGGAAAGACGAAGGACAGCGGCGCTTCATAAAAGCCCGCCAGCACAATCTCGCCGCCGCGCTTCAGCCGCGCAATCAGCGTGTCTAGCAGCGCGCCATCGCCGCTGACGTCATAGATAGAGGCATAGTCGCAGCGCGCATCGCTGGCCGGATCGATGACCTGATAACCCTCAGCGCCGTCCATCCGCGCCGGGTTCTTTTCCCAGACGGTCGGCTTTCCACCAAGCGCCACCGTCAGGCGTGCCAGCAGGCGTCCAAGCACGCCGTGGCCGACGATGAGATCAGGCAAGGCACCGCCTGCAAGCGCGTGAGAAGCCGTTGCGGCAAGCGCCAGAAGCACGCCGTCTTCGCCCAAGCTTGCGGGAACGGGAATGACCTTCGCGCCAGGGGCAATGAGATGATGCGCCGCGCCGCCGAACAGACCGCTGATGCCCTTGAAGCAGCGCGCGCCGGGCACAAAGACGTGCTCACCAAGCTCGCGGCCAGAAGTACTACCCGCTTCGCGCACGATGCCGACGGTCTCGTAGCCAGGGATCAGCGGGTATTGCAGCCCGGGGAAATGTGGCATGCGACCGGACCAAAGCAACCGCTCGGTGCCGGTGCTGATACCGGAATACAGCACCTCAACCAGCACATCGCTCTCGGTGAGCTCAATCAGGCCCACCTCGTCAAGAACGAGGTTTTCGGGCTCCCTGAGAACGATGGCCATGGTGTTCTTCACGACACCTGATCCCCTATTCGTACCACTCAAAAGAGCAGCTTGACTGTCATGATATCGCGACAATCATGACTGTCAATTTGGGTAGACACTTACTTGACTGGCTTTTTTGCTATCATCAGGCCGGTCAGAAGCGGGCGCGGCGTGGCAATCTGGCGAGCCTGCACGAAGCCAGCGCGCGCCAGCATGGCCATCAATTCGGCTGGGGTACGGGCGCGGCCTTTGCCCATCGCAAGCAGGTAAAACCCGAAATAGGCATCCGCCATCGCTGCCGAGCCCGCATCGCCCGCCATCGGCTCGGCGATCAGCAGTGTGCCGCCGGGCTGCAACGCGGCGAAGATTGCGGCCAACAGCACCTCGACCGTGTCATCGCCATGATCGTGGGCGATGCGGACAAGCGTGACAAGGTCGGCCCCGCACGGCAACGCGTCGTGCGAGAACGAGCCCCCGACCAATCTGGCGCGATCAATCAGGCCCGCTGCAGCAAAGCGCGGGCGCGCGGTCTCGACCACAGCTGGCAGATCAAACAGGGTCAGCCCCAGCTTCGGTGCGCGCGCTGCCGCCGAGCGCAGGAACGAGCCGTCGCCACCGCCGACGTCCATCAGCTGCTCGTGGCGCGAGACGTCATAAGCATCAAGCACATCGGTGACCACAAACTGCAGCGAGGTGGCCATCAGGTCGGAGTAGGGCGTGACGTCACCTGTCGTGAGCGCCGCCGGATCGGTGCCTTCGGCGTAGGGCCAATATTGGCTGAGTTTTGTGTTCGTGACCTCGCCGCGCAGCAGCGCCACGGGGTCCGCCATGTCGGCATAGAACATGGCATGGTGCTCGATCATGGCCTTGACGCCAGGGTTGGCCCGCATCGCGGCGCCCGTCTGTCCGAGGCCGAAACGGTCGCCGCTGCGGGCCTGCAAAAGGTCGAGGGACGCCGCCGCCTTGAGCAGGCGACGCGCTGCTTCCTCGCCGAGCTTCGTATGCTGGGCGATGTCCGCCACCGTGCGAGGCTGGCGGGCCAGATGCTCGAACAGATCGAGCTTTACGCAGGCAAACAGCACCTGCGAATAGACAAACCCGGCACACAGATCGAAACAGGCGCGGGCGCGACGGGCCGAAACGCCGCGCGTGAGCGGAAAGCGCGCCGCCATGATCTGGAAGCGCCGGCTGGCGAGGATGCGGTTGCGCGCAGCATAGACGCGGTCTACGGCGCGGCTCCATAGCGAGAGACTTGCAGCAGGTTCGGGCACGCTGCTGACGCCGCTCACGACCGTGCCCCCGCGTGGCCTCAAGCCGCCCGGATGTGCAGCTCTGCCGGCAGGAAGGCAGTCGCCTCACGCTCGATGGCGGCTTTCAGCACCATCTGGCCTGGACAGGCGGGAATGGCATCGACGGCTTCGGCAATGAGCTGGTCAAGCCAGCGGATCGCACCGACCATGCCAAGCTCGTTGACCGCATTGGGCCGCCCCCGCGCGGCGTCCTGCCCGGCAGGTTTGCCCATTTCTTCGGAAGTGTCAGCCGCATCGCGAATGTCATCAGCGACCTGATAGGCACACCCAAGCCGCTCGCCGAGCGTGCGCCAGGCCACAGGATCATGCCCGGCAGCCAGCGCGCCACAAGCGGTCGCAGCGGCGAACAGCGATGAGGTCTTGGCGCGATGATATTCCGCGATCGGGATCATCGGCTCGCTTTCCCAAGCCTGCCCGGCACAGATGCCGTGCGGCGCACCGACAGCCTGGGCAACGAGGCTGACGAGGCCTGCGAGGCGCTTCGGATGGGCGGTCGCCTCACGCGCAATGGTCTCGAACGCGAGCACGATCAGCGCATCGCCGACCAGCACCGCCAGAGGCTCGCCATAGACCTTGTGAACAGTTGCCTTGCCGCGCCGGAGGTCGGCATCATCAAAGCAGGGCAGATCATCATGCACCAGCGAGGCGCAATGCAGGAACTCTATGGCGCAGGCCGCAGCATCGGCCGCCTTGGGATCAGAATCACCGCAGGCCTTGGCCACCGTGATGGCAAGGCGCGGGCGCAGCCGATGGCCGCCGGGGAAAACCGCATACTGCAAGGCGGATGCCAGCTTTGGCGGGCATGATGCCTGTGTGATGGACAATGCCGCCTGCATCGCCGTCTCGATCCGTGTCATCATGGCCAAGCTCCCCTCGCTCCAAAGCATCGTCAAATAAAATTGACACTTGTGCCGTCAATCAGAATGGACATTCATATTCTGGCTGTCAATTGGGGTTTATGCGGGCAGCGCACAGGCAGCGCGGGAGCTACACTCAGCCAATGGGCAGCAAACGCGTCGTCATCGTCGGGGCTGGAATCGGAGGGCTTGCCGCTGCGCTTGATCTGGCCAGCGCCGGGCTGCATGTCACCGTGCTTGAGCGAGCGGCCACCCCCGGCGGTAAGATGCGCCAGCTTGCACCGGGTGGCGCTGCCATGGACGCGGGGCCGACCGTGTTCACCATGCGCCACGTCTTCGAGGCGCTGTTTGCCCGCGCTGGGGCCGCACTTGATGACCATGTCACGTTGACGCCACTCGACATCCTCGCACGCCACGCCTGGACGGATGGCTCGCGGCTTGACCTGTTCGCCAGTGTCGAGGCCAGCATCGATGCCATCGGCACCTTCGCCGGCAAGGCCGAGGCCGAGCGCTTCCGGGCCTTCTCCGAGGAGACCCGCGCCATCTATGCCCTGCTTGATCGCAGTTTCATGCAGGCCGAAAAACCCGGCATGCTTGGCTTGGCCGCCAACATGGTGCGCGGCGGCCTGCGCAACCCGCTCGATATACTCAAGATGCGGCCATTCGAGACCATGTGGTCGGCGCTGGGCAAGTCGTTCACGGACCCTCGACTGCGCCAGCTGTTCGGGCGATACGCTACCTATTGCGGCTCATCTCCGTTCTACGCGCCCGCGACCTTGATGCTGATCGCCCATGCCGAACAGGCGGGGGTGTGGAGCGTCAAGGGCGGCATGCACGCGCTGGCCCGCGCGATCTGCGATCTTGCCAGGGCCAAAGGCGCGAGCTTCCGCTTCAATGCCCACGTGACTCGGATCAGGACAGGCGGCAGCGGTGTCGAGGGCGTCGAGCTTGCCGATGGCGAGGTGATCCCCGCCACGTCCGTGATCTTCAACGGCGACTGTGCCGCGCTTGGCGCAGGGCTGCTGGGGCCAGATGTCACCGCCGCAACGCCGCTTGCGAAGCGCGAGCGGCGCTCATTGTCAGCAATCGTCAGTTGCCATCTTGCCGAAACGTCGGGTTTCCCGCTGATCCGGCACAACGTGTTTTTCAGCTCGGACTACCCCGCCGAGTTCGCCAATATCTTCGGCAAGGGGCAACTGCCTGATGAACCGACGGTGTATGTCTGCGCGCAGGACCGCGATGATGGGGGATTGGCCCCGGCGACAGCCGGCAAGCGCGAAGGCGCGCCCGAGCCAATGCGAGGAAACGCCCACTTGGGCAACCAAGAACGCCTCCTCATCCTTGTCAACGCGCCTGCGAACGGCGACCATCATGATTACAGCCAATCGGAGATCGCTGAATGCGAGGACAGGGCAGCGCGGCTGATGGCCAAGTGCGGGTTGGTGATCCAGCCGGGCGCAATCCTGACGACGACGCCGACGGGCTTCAACCAGCTTTTCCCGGCGACGGGGGGCGGGCTTTACGGGCAGGCGAGCCACGGCTGGCAGGCCTCGTTCCTGAGGCCGGGCTCACGCACGCGCATTCCGGGCCTGTACCTGGCGGGGGGCAGCGTCCATCCGGGGCCGGGAGTGCCGATGGCGGCGATGTCGGGAGCGCTGGCGGCGGCCAGCGTGCTCCAGGACTAAATTTCTCTGGACCAGACTTCTCCGCGCCCGTTGCCCAAGGCGGCTACCGCTGGTGGTATCTCGACGCCCTGAGCGATGACGGCCAATTCGGCCTCGTCGTCATCGTCTTCATCGGCAGCGTCTTCTCGCCCTATTACGCCCGCGCCCTGCGCAACGGAGCGGCAAACCCCTTCGATCATTGCGCCATCAACGTCGCGCTTTATGGCCGGGGTGGCCACCACTGGGCCATGACCGAACGCAACGGGGCTGACCTTGCCCGCGATGAGAACCACTTCACGCTTGGCCCGAGCAGCCTGAGATGGGACGGCACCACCCTCACCATCCGCATAGACGAGCGCACCGCGCCGCACCGCCTGCGCATCGCCGGCACGATCAGGCTGACGCCGGAGCTGTTGCCCGGACAGGTCTTCGACCTTGATGCGGCAGGCCGGCACACATGGCGCCCCATCGCTGCGGAGGCCCGCGTCGAAGTCGACATCGACCAGCCCGGCCAGCGCTGGAGCGGGCATGGCTACATGGACAGCAACCACGGCACCCGCCCGCTGAAGGATGATTTTGTGTCATGGGACTGGGCACGCGGCAGCACATCAAGCGGCCCGGTGATCCACTACGATGTCAGCCGCCGCGATGGCACGGCGCTGAATCTCGGCCTTGGCCTCGGAGCCGATGGCCTGCTTGTGCCCGTGCCCGCGCCACCCATCACCGCCCTGCCGACAACGCCCTGGCGCATGGCCCGCGCCACGCGCTGCGACGCGGAGGCGCGCCCGCGCGCGCTGGCAACACTGGAAGACACGCCGTTTTATGCCCGCTCACTGGTGACCACGCACATCGCTGGCAAGCCCGTTACGCTCATGCACGAAAGCGTCAACCTCGATCGTTTGCAGGTGGGTTGGGTTGAGGCGCTCATGCCGTTCCGGATGCCACGGCGGGTGTGAGGGGCGTAGGTGCCATGGCAGCACTCGGGGCGGCCAACTCGCTTGGGAAAATGCGCGCCGTTCGCACAGCCAACCAGCATGTTCCGCCGTCATGGTCGGCCTTGACCCGATCATCCACGTTTTGTCGCTGGTGGTGTGTCGAAGGAAGACGTGGATGGTCGGGTCAAGCCCTACAACATTCACACATCTTTTTCTTGCCGTTTGCTGCTTGATCTGATTCCTTTCTGTGGGCGTGTTTCAGCAGGAGGTGGGGATGTCTGGGTGTGGTCTTGGTCGTTTTGGCGATCATCGGCTGGA
>JBOFFB010000786.1:0-1528 GCA_051648385.1 Allobosea sp. | reverse complement strand
GGCATGGGTTCTCGCACGCCTCGGTGGATGGACAGGATACTATGGAAAACCTGGGTCAATCACCATGCTCCACGGCCTCGTCCAGTTCCACGCCATCAAACACGGTTGGAGCCTCAGACTTGTGTGAATCTTGTAGGGCTTGACCCGAGAACCCCGAACCTGGCCGGGAATGTCGGTTCAAGCCAGACCGCGATGTGGTCCTAACGAGCCGCCGCCACCGCTTCAACCAGTAGTGCCCGCGCGCTGTCTTCGGTCAACTGTCCGATATGCTTCTTCAGGATGATGCCGTCCTTGCCGACAAGGAAGGTCTCCGGCACGCCATACACACCCCAGTCGATTGAGGAACGGCCGTTGCGATCGGTGCCGACGGCGGCATAGGGGTTGCCGAGCGCACCCAGAAAGCGCCGGGCATTCTCGGGTTCATCCTTGTAATTGAGGCCGACCACGCGCACGCGTCCAGCCTTGACGGCTTCATGATTGGCCATCTCGACGAGAAACGGATGCTCAATACGGCACGGCGCGCACCATGAGGCAAAAACGTTGAGGATGGTGATGCGCCCGTCACGCAGATCGGCGGGAGCAATGCCCGGCATGGGCCTGCCATTGCGGACCAGCCCTTCGAGCGACGGCAACGCCAGGTCAGGCGCGGGCTTGCCGATCAACGCTGACGGCACGCGCGAGGCGTCACCTGCGAACAGGCGGAACAGGAACAGGGTTGCCAGCAAGGCAAAGAAGACCAGCGGTGCCAGGAACAGCCAGTTGCGCCGGGGTTTGGCTGCGGTTTCGCCGGTGCTCAAGGTCGAGAATCCTGGCTGCGTCGCGCATCAAGCGCGGCAAGTTCGCGCCTGCGGGCGCGGTAGTCGAGGACGATCCAGGCGCTGAGTGCAGTGATGACGGCGACGCAGGCCAGATATGAGCCGAGGATGAAGGCGCTGTGTGGTCCGAGATTCAGCATGGGGTTGTCACTCTGCCGCGCTGCGCAGGCCAGCGCCCTGGACCGCGCGGTCGGCATGGTCAGCTGCGAGAATGGTCAAAGTCCGGACACGGCGGCGCATGATCTCGGTGCGCATGGCAATCAGATGCAATGCGACTGAAAACAGCGAAAAGGCGACGGCGCATGTCAGAAGTGGCCAGAGCATGGACTGGTGGATGCTCGGTCCGCTCATGCGAAACACCGAAGCTGGCTGGTGCAGCGTGTTCCACCAATCGACCGAGAACTTGATGATCGGTATGTTGACGAAGCCGACCAGTGTCAGGATGGAGACAGCGCGGCCCGCCTGAGAGGGTTCGTCGATGGTGCGCCACAGTGCCATGATGGCGAGATAGATCAACAGCAGCACGAGCATCGATGTCAGGCGTGCGTCCCAGACCCAGTAGGTGCCCCACATCGGCCTGCCCCAGAGTGCCCCCGTGATCAGGCAGATCAGTGCGAACGAGGCCCCGATAGGCGCAGCTGCCTTTTGTGCGACTTCGGCCAGCGGGTGCCGCCAGACCAGCGCGCCAATCGCCGAGATGGTCATCAACGTGT
>JBOFFB010000785.1:0-3892 GCA_051648385.1 Allobosea sp. | reverse complement strand
ACAAGGCTTTCAATTCCGGCTTTGACATCCGAGTTCTTCAACTGAGCAGTATTGGGAGCCTTGCATGACCCTCACCATCTACGGCGTTTACCGCAGCCGCGCCTCGCGCAACATCTGGCTCTGCAACGAGATGGGGCTGGCGTTCAGCCATGTGCCTGTCATCCAGGCTTACCGGTTGCCGGATGGTGGCAAAGGCCATACGGGCATGACCACGCAAAGCCCGGAGTTTCTTAGCCTCAACCCGAGTGGGCAAATCCCCTCCATCGATGATGACGGGCTGGTGCTGAACGAGTCGCTCGGCATCAATCTCTATCTTGCCAAGAAGTACGGCGGCGCACTTGGCCCGAAGGATGCAGCCGAGGACGCGCTGATGACCCAGTGGGCTCTGTGGGCCGCGACCTCGTGCGAGCCGCACACGATCGAAATCCTCTATAACCGCGTTGGCAAGCCGGTCGAGGAACGTGACCCAGCCAAGGCTGACGCCGCAGTCGCGGTGCTGAAGCGCTATTTCGCCGTGCTCGACGCGCATCTGGCCAAAACCGGCTTCATGGTCGGCGGGCGCTTCACTGTGGCTGACATCAACGTCGCCGAGGTGTTCCGTTATGCGCGGCCAGCGCCGGAGCTGTTCGCGGACGCGCCGCATGTCGACAAGTGGCTCAGTGCCTGCCATGCCCGGCCCGCCTTCACGGCCATGATGGCGGCGCGGGATGCGGAACCTGCGTGACATTCACCCCGCGCTGATGCCGGTTTCCCAGCCAAGGATGGCCCGCTTGCGGGTCAGGCCCCAATGGTAGCCGGTCAGCCCGCCCGTCGAGCCGAGCACCCGGTGGCAAGGCACCACGAAAGAGATCGGGTTGCGGCCAACCGCAGCCCCCACGGGCCGCGCGGCTTTTGGCTTGCCGATCTGTGACGCGATGGCGCCGTAGGTCGTCGCCTTGCCGACCGGGATGTGCAGCAGTTGCTCCCAGACGCGCACCTCGAAATCCGATCCGATCATCACCACACGCAGCGGCTGGTCTTCGAGCCATTGCGCCGGATCGAAGATGCGCGCAGCCAGCGCCACTGTTCCGGGCTGATCCTCGATGTAGGTGGCGTTGGGCCAGCGCCGCACCATGTCGGCCAGCGCCCCGGCCCGGCCCCCGGCAGGCTTGCCGGTGTCGGAAGCCTTGCCGGCTGCCTCCTTCTGGTCAACCCAGCCGAGGCCGGCAAGACCACGCGGTGTCGCCACGATCAGCGCCTCGCCGAAGGGCGACGGGTGGTAGCCATACCGCAGTTCCAGACCCTTGCCGCCGGTTTTCCATTCGCCGGGGCTCATCGCCTCGTGGGTGACGAACAGGTCATGCAGGCGGCCTGGCCCCGACAGGCCAAGATCGAGTGACGCATCAAGCAGGTTGGCATCCTGTGACAGAAGTCGCTTGGCCTGGTCCAGCGTCACAGCCTGCAGGAAGGCTTTGGGCGTCAGCCCGCACCAGCGCCGGAAGATCAGATGCGTCTCATCCGTTGTCAGACCGACGCGGGTCGCAATAGCCTCGACGCCGGGCTGGTCGCGCCAGCTTTCGGTGATCATGGCGAGGATGCGGCGCACGATTTCATAGTCACCCTGCGCTGTGCTGAGCGACGTGACGGGTAGGGGGGCACCGAACGTTGCGTTCGGAAACATCATCTGGGCGGTCATGGGCCTGATCCCTTGCTGGCAGGCTCAGGTTTAAGCGATCAGAGGCGGCGGCGACACCCGATTTCCGCGACATGGATTGCATCGCGACACTCGCAATGTCGGCTAGGTGCCCTTCGCCTTCGCCAGCGCTCCCGACAGCGCGTCATAGAAGCTAGCGCGCTCCCCCGGTGAAAGCGCCTGCGCAACCAGCACGGATTGCCCGCGCGAGACGACGTTGAGGCTCATCAGGCCGTAATCCTCATCGTCCTTGCGCTCAAGCTTGGTAAAAATCGTATCGAAGCGCCATTCGGCGCGTTCACCATTGGGCGTGACCTTGGCCAGCATGACCTTGACCGGCGAGACGGCTACTTCCTCAAAGCCCTTGGCATCGCGGAAATTGACGCGGAAGGCGATGTAGAGCGCGACCACATCGAGCCCGAAGAAGGTGGCAACCGGCCAGGCACCGGCGATGATGAACGGGATCGAAGACACGACGCTGGCGAGACAGACGAGCGTCATCACCAGCCGAAAACCCTGTTGCTCGAGCGAGCGATGCGGCGTGATCCGGGCCGCGAAAATCGCCTGATCGGCCGCGTGCATGTTGAGGCTATTGGGCATCGTTGCGGGATTCGGGTGGCGCTCGTCCATGGCCAGACTATAACAGAGCCATGCCAGCAAGCCAGCCTCCCAAGCCCGCGACAAAAAACACCAAGGCTAAATCCAAGCCTGCCGCCAAGCCGCCGGGCCAAAAGCCGCGCAGCGCCGCCGAGATCCGCGTCCTGTTCGAGCGCTTCCGGGCGCACAATCCCGAGCCCAAGGGCGAGCTTGAATCGGTCAATGCCTACACGTTGCTGGTTGCCGTCGTGCTGTCGGCGCAAGCCACCGACGTCGGCGTCAACAAGGCGACGCGCCCGCTGTTCGCCATCGCCGACACGCCGCAGAAGATGGTGGCGCTGGGCGAAGATGTGGTGCGCGACTACGTCAAATCGATCGGCCTGTTCCGCACCAAGGCAAAGAACGTCATCGCGCTCTCGGAGCAACTGATCGCGAACCATGGCGGTGAGGTACCACCTGATCGAGATGCCTTGGAAAAACTGCCGGGCGTCGGCCGCAAGACCGCGAATGTGGTGCTCAACATGGCCTTCGGGCAGATCACCCACGCGGTTGACACCCACGTTTTCCGCATCTCGAACCGGCTGCGCATCGCACCGGGCAAGAACCCGCTTCAGGTCGAGCTTGGCCTGGAGAAAGCCGTTCCGCACGAGTTCGGCCACCACGCTCATCACTGGCTGATCCTGCATGGGCGCTACACCTGCAAGGCCGTGAAGCCGATGTGCGGCAATTGCGTGGTCGCGGATCTGTGCGACAGCGCCGACAAGCGCATTGGCTGATTCCTGCGGCTGATTTGACGCCGCCCGACTTCGCGCCTTAAACGACATTCATGTCGCACAATTCCTTCGGGCACCTGTTCCGCTTCACCACCTTCGGCGAAAGCCACGGGGTCGCCATCGGCTGTGTGGTTGATGGCTGCCCGCCGCTGATCCCGATCACGGAAGCGGACATCCAGCGTGATCTGGACCGCCGCCGCCCCGGCCAGAGCAAATACACCACCCAGCGGCAGGAAGCCGATCAGGTTAAGATTCTGTCGGGTGTCTTCACCGACGAACGCACGGGTCAGCAGGTGACAACCGGCACGTCGATTGGTCTGTTGATCGAGAACACCGACCAGCGCTCGAAGGACTACGGCGAGATCAAGGACAGCTACCGCCCGGGCCATGCCGATTACACCTATGACGTCAAATATGGCATCCGCGATTATCGCGGCGGCGGGCGCTCCTCGGCGCGCGAAACGGCGATGCGGGTCGCGGCGGGTGCCATCGCCCGCAAGGTGGTGCCCGGCATGATCGTGCGCGGGGCATTGGTTCAGATGGGCCCGCACAAGGTGAACCGCGCCAACTGGGATTGGTCGCAAGTCGACCAGAACCCGTTCTTCTGTCCAGATGCGGTGACGGCGACTCTGTGGGCGGATTATCTTGATGGCATCCGCAAGGCAGGCTCATCCATCGGCGCGGTGATCGAGATTGTGGCAGTGGGCGTGCCGCCGGGGCTGGGCGCGCCGATCTATGGCAAGCTCGATGCTGACTTGGCCAGTGCCATGATGAGCATCAACGCCGTCAAGGGCGTCGAGATCGGCGATGGCTTCGAGGCGGCGACACTCTCGGGCGAACAGAACGCCGA
>JBOFFB010000784.1:0-2054 GCA_051648385.1 Allobosea sp. | reverse complement strand
CGCCAAGCCTCATCCCCCGCCGCTGCGACCAGCAGACATGGGGTCGTCCCCTGAATAGGCACCGGCGGCTCGAACGGCACCAGTATCGTCGGCGTCGCCAGAACGAGCGGAGCCGACAGCTGCCTGCCGGGATCAGCCGCAACCCCGGATCGACCGATCGGTTCTGCTACGCGCTCGGCTTCCAGCCAAATCTCCAGCCCACGAACGTCCCGCTTCAAAACCCGCCACCATGCACCGCCGTCAATACGGATCTCGTCTCCAACCGTAACTTCAAGATATCGCCAAGACACACCGACGGTCAGTCGCTCGGAACCAAACTGAGCGCTGCGCAAGACATGAGCAGCCAGTGAGCCAGCCGCTTCAGCAGAGGCGCAGGCTGGCAAGCTCAACGACAATTCTCGCCCCGGCTTAACCAGCGCAGGCTGTTGCCGGCTAACCAGATAATCCCGTGCGGAATCCAGATATTCGATCGCAATGCCGGTCGGTCGATTGCCTACGGTACGGTTGGGTTCGCTTCCTGGAATCGTCCCGAAAACCAGCAGATCGCCTGCATCCATCTCGAACCTGCGCGGCAGCTTGCAAAAAACCAGCCCCCCGCCTTTCAGTCCAGGTTTCGCATCTGAAATCACGCCCAGTGTCGAAAGATCGTCAGACAAGCGCTCCGAACCTGCCGTATAACCTGACACATCCGAAACACCGCCTGACGTGTCGGTCGCAATATCTACTGGATGTGCCAGCGCATTCAGCCAGTCACTGGCATTGCCCCGGTCAGCGACAATTTCAAAGCTCAGATTTGGTATGCGATTTCCAAATGGCCCAAGGTCGAATTCCTCGAACACGACATAGGAGAGGCTCGAAAAGGCAGGTGTGAGCCCCACTCCTTCAAAAGCAGCAATCAAGGGGTCTGGGATCAGCGATTGGGCCGAATGAAGTCGCATCTGGGTTGAATTTTCAAACTGCCCCTGCCGGCTTCTGATCTCGCGACCGTCTGCCCAGATACGGGCAATCTCAAGAATTGGTCTTGCCGACAAGGCGACCGCAAAGCTGGCAGATGTGGACGTCCGGCCACTGCCCTTTGGCTGGCCGCCATTTGCCATGGGCAGCCCCCAGACGACCTGACCTGCCGTGCGAACGGTCCCGAAGAGCTTGGGAACAATCGTCCCATAGGCGGAACGCTGCACGTAAATATCCGAAGCGCCTTGTCGCGCACGTCTGAACAAGGATGCATCGACAGTGGCACCAACCGCAGCACCAACGCCTGCCCCAAGCGGCCCGCCGATCGCCTGGCCCACGGTCGAAAAAAGCACGGATGCCATTACCTGTCCCCTACCGGCAGACGCCACGCCGAATGCCAGATTTCCCCCCGAGCCAATGGCCGCTCGATAACCTTCCGAAGTGCGGCATGCGCTTCAACGATCCCGACTTCGGTTCGAACTGCCAGGTGAACCAGCCGCTGGGCAGGGCAACTGAGCAGCACATCACCCGGCGCTGCATTTTCAGTCGGAATTTGCAGGCACCCTGCATCCCTCAACACAGATTCAGCGCGCTCCAGCGTCATGCCGCGCAATGGAAATGCTGCATCAGGAGCAATCACGCCAACGGCCAAAGCGGCTTTTGCAGCAAGACCAGCGCAATCAAGCCCGTTCGGGCCCCGCCCTTGCGGTCGAAATGGTTCACCAACAGAAGCTCTCGCAGCAGCCACGATCTGCGCAGAACCTGGATGCCGATCAGCCATCGGCATATCGAATCAAGGCATCTGTGCCGGGAACATGTGGCTCACCCACAAATGCGAGGGCATTTGCAAATCTGCCGGCGCATGTCTCGAAGCGCTTGTCGCAGCCCTGCCACAGCCAGGCCCCAGTCCCGCCGGGCAGCATATGTGGAAGCGGCTCGTCCAGTATGAGTTCGACGTCGTTGACGGCCACAATCCTTCGATCGATGCCACAAAGCTTGCCATCGAGGATCCGGAACCGGCCGCCGGCAAAGTCGTCAGGCACTGCCACAGGTGAAGCCATCAAAAGCCTGTCGCCAGACCCACCCGCAAGGACCACCTC
>JBOFFB010000783.1:0-9435 GCA_051648385.1 Allobosea sp. | reverse complement strand
CTGGCATGCGGGCCGATTTCCAGCGCTCGCGCGACCGCTTTGCCGATGGCCTCAGTGGCTTGGGTTTTTCGGTCCTGCCAAGCGCCGCGACCTATTTCCTGAACATCGACATCGCGCCGTTGGGTGAGAGCGATGACGTTGCCTTCTGCGAACGGCTCGTTACCCAGCACGGCGTCGCGGCCATCCCGGTCAGCGCGTTCTATGCCAACAAGCAGGTCGGCAACATCGTGCGCTTCTGCTTTGCCAAGCGCGATGACACGTTGGACGCGGCCCTCGAGCGGTTATCGGGACTGGTCCGTTGACAAACCCGGACGGCGATTTCGGGGCTGGCATGCTGGGCTGTCCGCTCTTATGTTATGGGTGCGCTGTCAGTCGGCCTTGAACCGGTCTGATGCAAAGGAGCCCTCTCGATGTTCATCCAGACAGAAGCCACACCCAATCCTGCTACACTCAAGTTCATCCCCGGCCGCACGGTGATGGCTGACGGCACGCTCGATATGCGCGATCAGGACAGTGCATCGCGGTCGCCTCTTGCAGCCCGGCTGTTCGAGGTTGCTGGCGTCAGCGGCGTCTTTTTTGGCTCCGATTTTGTCACCGTGACGAAGGCAACCGGCGAATGGCAGCATCTGAAGCCTGCCATTCTCGGCGCGATCATGGAGCATTTCATGTCTGGCCAGCCGATCATTGTCGACAACGGCATGGCGGCACCGGTCGAAGAAGGCGAATTTTTCGACGAGAAGGATGCCAAGACGGTCGAAACCATCAAGGATCTGCTCGAAACCCGCATCCGCCCGGCCGTTGCCGGTGATGGTGGCGACATCACCTTCCGTGGTTTCAAGGATGGCATCGTTTTCCTTGCCATGAAAGGCTCGTGCGCCGGGTGCCCATCCTCCACCGCCACCCTCAAGCATGGCATCCAGAACCTGCTCCGCCACTTTCTGCCGGATGTGCGCGAAGTTCAGCAGATCTGACATGAATCTGGCCGCCTGATGCGCATTCTCAGCCTCGACACGGCGCTTGGTGCGTGTGCGGCCTGCGTGCTCGATGAAGGGGCAGCCGAGCCGCTTTCGATCGAGCAAATGACGCTTGAGCGTGGCCATGCGGAGGCACTGTTGCCTCTGGTTGCGCGTGTCATGGAGCGTGTCGATGGCGGTTTTCAGTCGCTTTCCCGCGTTGCCGTGACAGTCGGGCCCGGCAGTTTCACGGGGTTGCGTGTGGCTGTGGCGGCTGCCCGGGCCATTGGCCTTGCCGCACGTATTCCCGTTGTCGGGGTCAGCACGCTCGGTGCCTATTGCGCTGCGATGATGTCACGCGAAGCCGGCCGCATCATCGCCGCCACTGTCGATGCGCGTCATGGCACGGTCTATGTGCAAGCCCTCGGCCCGGGCGGCTCGGTGCTTCTGCCAGCCCAGCAAATGACCTTCAAGGATGCCGTTCGCGCCATGGCGTCAGGCTCGATCAGCCTTGCGGGTTCGGGCGCGACCATGCTGGCACAGGAAGCTTGGTCCATAGGTCTCGATGCAGTGGTCGTTGATGCGAGCCCCGCACCGGACATTCGCTGGGTTGCCCGTCTTGGGCTCCTCGCTGACCCGGAAACGGCTTTGCCGCGGCCGCTCTACCTCAGGGCCGCCGATGCGCAGCCTCAGGACAACGGCAAGGTGGCGCGGCTGTAGGGTGCGATGAGTTTGCTCGAACGCCTCTTCGGACGCCCAAGGCTGCGCATCGAAGCGCTGATCCCGGCGCATGCGGCCCAGGTTTCACGCCTGCACGGTGCAAGTTTTGCGCGCGGCTGGGATCAGCCGGAGGTGGCGCGCATGCTATCGGAACGCAATATCCTGTCTGATGGTGTATTTGCAGGCTCCTCGAATTCCCCGTCTGGCTTTGTCATGTCGCGCATGGCGGGGGATGAGGCCGAAATCCTGACGATTTGCATAGATGCCACAAGGCGAGGCCAGGGACTTGGGCGTATGCTGCTGGATCAACACATCAAGAATTTGCTGCGACGCAGCGTCGAACAGCTATTCCTTGAGGTCGAGGAACACAACGTCATGGCACTTGCGCTCTATCGCCGCCTCGGTTTCGTCAAGGTCGGCGAGCGGCCCGGTTACTACGCCAAGCCTGATGGATCGCGCGCGTTGGCACTGGTTTTGCGCCGCGAGATCGGCTGATGGAGTGGTTGCGATGACCAAGGCTGCAAAAGGCAGCGAGCATGCGTCGCTGGCACCCCGCTGGTCGGCGAAAGCACGACTGCAAGTCACACTGATTGGTATGGTCGCGTTGCCTCTGTTGCCCGTTCAGATCCTGATCACGCGTTTTGCACCGGTTTCGAGCCATCACATCCCGCTTTTTTTCCATCGTGCCGTTCGCCGCATCCTCGGGGTGCGTTGCGTCGTTGAAGGCCGTCCGCCTGAGCCGGGTTCACGGGCGCTGATCGTCGCCAACCATGTGTCCTGGCTGGATATCACGGTGATAGGCGCCCAGCAGCCGCTCTCTTTCGTGGCCAAGTCGGAGGTTGCAGGCTGGCCTGGCATCGGGATGCTTGCCAAACTGCAGGACACGGTCTTCATCGACCGCTCGCGCCGCAGCGCCACCGCAGCCACCAGTGCGACCATGGGCACACGGCTTATGGACGGTGATTGCATCGTGCTGTTCGCTGAGGGCACGACAGGCGACGGCACACGCATCGGCCCGTTTCGCTCGTCACTTCTCGGCGCTGTCAAGGAAGCGCTCGGGCCGGACGATGATGGCGAGATCATAGTCCATCCGCTCACGATCCTGTATGTCGGGCGTCACGGCATCCCCGGAGGGCGTGCTGGGCGGGCTTTGCTGGCCTGGTATGGCGACACCGAACTGATGCCCCATCTGCTTGCTGTTCTCAATGGTGGACCGGTCGATGTTCGCCTTGTCTGGGGCGAGCCTATCGCCATGGGCAGAGATCATTCCCGCAAGGATGTCGCACGTCTGGCCGAAGCTGCAATCCGCCAGACTGCGGTCGAACAACTCAGTGGCCGCAAACGCGATTGAACGGGCGCAGGTTCGCGCCTAAAAGCAAGTCCACTCATCTCCTTGTCAGGATAGACGACGCCCATGACCCGCAAGGTCTTCATCAAGTCCTATGGCTGCCAGATGAATGTCTATGACGGTCAGCGCATGGCCGATCTGATGGCAGACGAGGGCTATGTGGAAACCTCTCGTCAGGATGATGCCGATCTCGTTATCCTCAACACGTGCAACATCCGCGAGAAGGCAGTCGACAAGGTCTACTCGGAACTTGGCCGTGTCCGCGAACTCAAGCAGGCCCGTGCCGAAGCAGGTCTGGAAACCCGCGTCGTGGTCGCCGGTTGTGTTGCGCAGGCCGAAGGTGCCGAGATCCAGCGTCGTCAGACGGCGGTTGATCTGGTTGTCGGCCCGCAGAGCTATCATCGGCTTCCAGCGCTGCTCGAGCGTGCCAGAACGCGGCGCGTGGTCGATACCGAATTTCCTGTCGAAGACAAATTCTCAAGTCTTCCCGCGCCTGATAGGGCCCGCACAATCGCCCGAGGCGTCACGGCTTTCCTCACCGTCCAGGAAGGTTGTGACAAATTCTGCGCGTTTTGCGTCGTGCCCTACACGCGTGGCGCGGAGGTCTCGCGTCCGGTCGAACACATCATGGCTGAAGCGGCAAGGCTTGCTGACGCGGGTGTGCGCGAACTCACGCTGATTGGCCAGAACGTCAACGCCTACCATGGCGACGGGCCCGATGGCCGAACTTGGTCACTTTGCAAGCTTCTTGAGCGCCTGTCAGAGTTGCCCGGAATAGCGCGGCTGCGCTACAGCACCAGCCATCCCAATGACATGGGTGATGATCTGATCGCGGCACATCGCGACCTGCCGTCCCTCATGCCTTACCTGCATCTGCCGGTACAATCGGGTTCGGACGCAGTGCTGGATGCCATGAACCGTAAACACACTGCCGATGACTATCGCCGCATCATCGACAAGGCGAAGGCTGCGCGGCCAGATATCGCTCTGTCATCGGATTTCATCGTCGGGTTCCCTGGAGAGAGTGACGTGGATTTCGCCGCCACCATGCGCCTGATCGATGACGTTCGCTTCGCCTCGGTCTATTCGTTCAAGTATTCGGCAAGGCCTGGCACGCCTGCAGCGGATGCTCGCAGCCAGGTTCCGGAAAAGGTGAAGGCGGAGCGATTGCTGCAGTTGCAGACCCGTGTCGAAGAGCATCGGCAGGCATTCAACGCAGCCATGATTGGCAAGCGCACCGAAATCCTGCTTGAACGCAAGGGACGCGAGATCGGTCAACTCACAGGAAAGACCCCCTGGCTGCAGACAGTGCAGATTGATGGCACCGGCTTTCACACAGGTGACATGGTCGAGGTGGATATCGTATCACAGTCGACAAACTCACTGTTCGGATGCCCCGTTTCGGTCAAGGTTGTGGCGTGACCACTGATTCGCCGAATTGAATTGATTTAGGTATCAGGAAACCTCTATTTCAGGAGAACAGCTCGCTTGGCACGGTCTGATCTGTCGCCCACCAAGGGCATGATCCGCCCTTCGGCAATGCATGCGCCAGCGCCGGTGCGCGAGGCAGCCGAAGTCTCCCTGACCTTCGACGACAACCGGCTCGCCGGCGTGGTCTTCGGCCAATATGATCAGAACCTCGCCCATCTGGAGCGACGCCTGCAGATTGTGGCCCATGCCAATGGCAATCGTGTTTTGCTCAAGGGCCCGGCGGAAACCACCGAGCAGGCCAAGCGCGTCCTCGAAGGGCTTTATGTCCGGGCAAAAGCCGGTGTGGCCATCAGCCCCGGTGAAATCGATGGCGCGATCGAGGAATATGCTCAGCAGCGCTCGCTGTTTCCAACTCCGGATAATGGCAACGGCGTGTCGTTTGACGCGGTCGTCACACGCAAGCGTGGTCCCGTGCGTGCACGTTCCGTGGCGCAGGACGCCTATCTCAGGGCGATGAAGCGCAATGAGCTCGTTTTTGCCGAGGGCCCTGCGGGCACGGGCAAGACCTGGCTCGCGGTAGGCCATGCCGTGTCGCTGATCGAGCAGGGCGTTGTCGAGAAAATGATCCTGTCGCGCCCTGCGGTCGAGGCTGGCGAGCGCATTGGCTTTCTGCCAGGCGACATGCGCGAGAAGGTCGATCCTTATCTCAGACCAATCTATGATGCGCTCTATGACTTCATGGAGGCCCGCCACGTCGAGCGTGCCCTGCAGACCGGCATGATCGAGATTGCCCCGCTGGCCTTCATGCGCGGACGCACGCTGACCAACGCGGTGGTGCTGCTCGACGAAGCGCAGAATACGACGACCATGCAGATGAAGATGTTCCTGACCCGTCTCGGAGACGGCTCGCGTATGATCATCACGGGCGATCCGACCCAGATCGATTTGCCGCCCCAGCAGAAATCCGGTCTGGTCGAGGCGGTCAAGCTTCTGAAGGGCGTCGAAGGTATCGGTCATGTCACGTTCAAGGAAGGCGACGTGGTTCGCCACGATCTCGTCCGCAAGATCGTCAAGGCTTACGAAGACGCTGCCCGCGAGGCCTCGGCTCAGCAGGCCTCGGCTCAGGGTGACCGCATCAATCTCGACCGGAGCCTGACGCGCTGATGCAAGCTCTCCGGCTCGAGATCGATGTCTCGATCGAAACCGACCATTGGGCGGTCATCGCAGACCCGGAGGCGCTCGGAAACAAAGCCATCCTGGCCGCTGCGCGACATGCCGGGACAGTGCTCAAGGCAGGTGCTGAGGTCAGCGTGCTCCTCACCGGTGATGCACAGGTGCGCGAACTCAACCGCATCTGGCGTCAGCAGGACAAGCCGACCAACGTCTTGTCCTTTCCCGCCACCCCGGTTGCCGGCCTCGCCAAAGCTCCCATGCTGGGCGATATCGTGGTGGCCTTTGAAACGATCGAACGTGAGGCCTTGGCCGACGGCAAGGCCCTGCCCGATCACCTCGCACATCTGCTTGTGCACGGTTTCCTGCATCTGCTTGGCTACGATCACAACAACGACGACGAGGCCGAGATCATGGAGAATCTGGAACGGGACATTCTCGCAAGCATCTCGATTGCCGATCCCTATGCCGATAAATCTTGACGGAGCTGGCTTGTTTGGGCCATTTCAATGCCAGCCATGACCGACGACAGTCGACCCAGCAACGACCGAACTGCCACCTCCCAAACCGGTGTCATCTCGCGCCTACTCGGAGCCCTGAAACTCAAGGGCGGCCCTTCGCTGCGTGACGAGATCGAGGATGCCCTGGCCCAGAACGGCCGTGACACGGAGTTGTCGCCGCAAGAGCGGGCCATGCTCACCAATGTGCTGAGCCTGCGCACGAAGCGCATTGCCGATGTGCTCATCCCGCGTGCCGACATCGTTGCTGCCCCGGCCGAGATCACGCTTGGCGAGCTTCTGACGCTGTTTCGCACGGCGGGTCATTCGCGCCTGCCGGTTTATGGCGAATCGCTCGACGACCCTCGCGGCATGATTCACATCCGCGATTTCATCGATTTCATCGCTGCGCGTGCCGAAGCCAGCCGCAAACGACGTCGCAAGGCGGGCTCTGATGCGACCAGTCTCGATCTTGGGGCCGTGGATCTGAGCGCAACCTTGGCCAGCGCCCGCATCCTGCGGCCGGTCTTGTACGTGCCGGCCTCGATGCCGGCGGTCGACCTTCTCGTCAGGATGCAGGCCACCCGCACACACATGGCACTGGTGATCGATGAATATGGCGGCACCGATGGCCTGGTCTCGATCGAGGATCTGGTCGAGATCGTCGTCGGAAACATCGAAGACGAGCATGATGAGGCGGAAGGCTCCGGCATCAACCGCCTCGCTGACGGCAGGTTTGTCGTCGACGCACGGGTGCCGCTGGAAGACATTTCCGCAGCGCTTGGCGTTGACCTTGTGTCCGCACGGCAAGCCGAAGACGTCGACACGCTTGGCGGTTTGATCGTCAGCATAACTGGCCGCGTTCCGGCCCGTGGTGAACTCATCAAGGGTCCGGACGGGCTTGAATTCGAGGTACTCGACGCTGACCCGCGCCGCCTCAAGCGCGTGCGGATACATCGCCCCAGTGAAGAAGTCGCCGACCCGGACGCGGCCAAAGTGCCAGGCAACCGGGACCAGAGCGGCTGATGCTGCGGCCGCTGGCAGAGACCGTGATGCTGAGCTGGGGCTGGCGCCGCCGGCTTTTGGCGCTGGCCGGCGGTGCAACGGGTGCGTTGACGCTGGCTCCGTTCGGGATTTGGCCGCTGTTGGTTGTGCCGTTCGCTGTGGCTGTCTGGCTGCTCGACGGGGTTGCCTCCCCGTCCAGGTTCCGGCGATGGGGTCAGGCCTTTGCTGATGGCTGGTTCTGGGGGTTCGGCTATTTCGTGGCAGGGCTATGGTGGCTTGGCGCGGCATTTCTGGTCGAGGCCGACAAGTTTCTCTGGGCCATGCCGCTGGGTGTCTTTGGGTTGCCGATGGTGCTGGCCTTTTTCCCGGCCTGCGGATTTCTTCTTGCGCATCTGCTTTGGCGGTCAGGGTTGATGCGTATTCCCGCGTTGGCCGCAGCGCTTTCCCTGAGCGAATGGGGCAGGGCCAACCTGTTCACCGGGTTTCCGTGGAACTCCTATGGGCAAGCACTCGCAGAAAACCTCGTGCTGGCACAGACAGCATCTGTAATTGGCTTGCATGGGCTGACAATCCTGGCCGTTGGTCTGGCTGCGGTGCCCGCTGTCCTGCTCACGACAAGGTCAACCGGGCGGAAGATCTTTGCCGGCGTCTGCGCTGTTGCCGTTCTGGGTGGCATGTTTGCATTCGGATGGATGCGGCTTCCGGCTGACCAGAGCCCAGTGGTAGCGGGTGTGAAGCTCAGGATCATGCAGCCGAACCTGCCACAGGATGACAAGTTCCGTCCTGACAAGGGGCGCGAGATCGTCGAGCGCTATATCGCCTTGTCGGACAAGGCGACATCGCCTCAGACACTGGGACTGCAGGACGTCACCCATTTGATCTGGCCCGAATCCGCCTTTCCATTTCTTCTTGGCCGTAGCCCCCAAGCGTTGCAGATCATCACAAATGCGTTGCCGAAGGGTGTGACGCTGATCACCGGTGCCGCACGCGCCGGTACCGCATTGCCCGGTGAGGCACAGGCTCCGATCTACAATGCGATTCAGGTCATTACCCGCGAAGGCGGCATCATCGCGTCCTATGACAAGCACCATCTGGTGCCATTCGGAGAATATCTCCCTGCGCCGTTCGAAACTGCCATGCAGGCGCTGGGACTCACAGCTTTTGTCGCTATTCCAGGAGGGTTCACTGCGGCGGCCCGCAGGCAAGTGCTTGTCGTGCCGGGCCTGCCGCCGGTTGCGGCCAGCATCTGCTATGAAGCGATTTTCCCCGGCGAGGTGCTCCCGGTGACTGACGGTGTCCCTGCCTTGCGGCCGCAACTGCTGCTCAACGTCACGAATGATGCGTGGTTCGGCAGGACGCCTGGTCCTTACCAGCACGCCCAGCAGGCGCGACTTCGGGCCATCGAAGAAGGTTTGCCGATGATCAGGGCTGCCAACAATGGCATTTCCAGCGTGGTGGATGGATACGGTCGCTTGATTGGCAGTTTGCCGCTCGCCAGCGACGGCGTGCTCGACACTGGACTCCCGAGGGCAATCGGAACTACAACCTTTTCGCGAGTCGGCAACCTCTTGGCTATTGCCATGTCGGGACTGTGCCTGTTGCTCGCGATTTTCGCGCGTTTTCGTGGGCGTCAGGACGACTGAGCCCAACGGATTGCCGGGCTCGACTGATGTTTGATGGGGTTTGGACTGCCAATGCCGGAAATCGCAAAGAAAGTGCCAAATCCGATCGATCGCCATGTCGGCGCGCGGGTCCGCATGCGCAGGCTTCTGGTGAGCATGAGCCAGGAAAAGCTGGGGGAGGCACTTGGCATCACATTCCAGCAGATCCAGAAGTATGAAAAAGGTGCCAACCGCATCGGTGCCAGCCGGTTGCAGCAGATCGCCAAAATACTCGGTGTGCCGGTCGAGTTCTTCTTTGACGGTGCGCCATCCGGCGATGTGAACCTCGCCAGCGGTTTTGGCGAGTTGCCACAGCCATCATTTGTGTCAGATTTCATGTCGACATCCGAGGGCGTCCAGCTGACACGTGCATTCGTCAAGATTGCAGATACACAGGTGCGGCGGCGCCTGATCGACCTGGTTGAGGTTCTGGCGTCTCATCATCAGCCGAAAATCTGATCCGCGTTCGGCTTGACGAACGAATATCCATTATGTCGGCCATCTGGCTTGACTGAAGCGTCCAGTACTGTCAGAAGCGCGCGCCATCACTTTTACCCATTTTGACCCCTCACAACCGATCATTTCGATCAAGACGACAGAGGACACACCGTGGCCCGTTCGAGCTATCTGTTTACCAGCGAATCCGTTTC
>JBOFFB010000782.1:0-2597 GCA_051648385.1 Allobosea sp. | reverse complement strand
TCGATCTGGACCGCGTAACGAACCTTCGCGTAAAGCTCCACCCGCTTCATCCCCCGCCCTCTGCCGAACACGGCATAGGGCTTCTCACTGCCGGAAAATTACTCCGGCGCAACCGACCCACTCGGCCGCTTCAGTGAGGGATTTTTGCTCCGGCGCTTATACACATGCCTGAAATACAGAAACTCTCACTTCCTGTCGTCGAGCTCGCGCATCAGACTGCGGTGACTGCGGCAGGTATAATGGCTGCGATGCCTCGGCCCGGCTTGGATGACGCGGGCGAAGACAGCGCGCAGCGCCTCGGGGACCGGCTCGACCGGTCGTTGCACGCGTTCCTGGCACGTCGGACGCAAGGAAACTGGGCACCGCTATGTCATTGTCGGTGCTTTGTAATTTAGGCCAAACGGAAACGAATGAGAGCACCGCCGGCACCGCGACCATCTTCTCTCGTTCTCGTGGAGCCATGTTCCTAGACCACTTCCGCGGTTGCCTCGTCGCCTTCGAGTTTCTTGCGTAGCGTTAGGATCACTCGGTGAACGGTTTCGAGGTCCTTGGTTGCAACGCCATCGGCCAATTTGTTTACCCAGGGTTCCTGTAGCTCCATCGCCGACTTGAAGGCGCGTTGACCCTTGTCGGCCAATACGATGAGTTGGGCCCGCTTGTGATGCGGGTTGGGGGCAAACGTTACGAGCCCTTCGCGCTGCAGATCGTTGATGATCCGCTGCACATTCTGGCGGTTGGCGCCCAAATCGCGAGCGAGCCAAGCCACCGGTTGCGGACGCTCGGCTGCAACGATGGCCCCAAGCACTTGCCACCGCGCACTCGTCAACCCGAGCGGCGCGACCAGGCGATCACCGGCTGTCACGACCAAGCTGTTGAGCCTGAACAAATCGAGCATCAGCCGAGTCAATGCATCTCCGGAAGGGGTTCGCGTCATTCGACCTCAGCATCGCTCCATAAAGACGTATTGACATCATGGTGTCAATACGTCTTTATATACCATCATCGTACCAAATGGAGAGCAAGCTGTCATGTCCCTGTTCCGCCCTCTTGATCCTGCCTTTCCCATCGAGCAGCAGCTCGCCACGGACGCGAGCCCCGTCATTCTCGTAAACCTGTTCACGGTCGACAAGGCCGACGAGCCGGCGCTCCTGGCCGCCTGGGCCAACGATGCAGAGTTCATGAAGCGGCAGCCCGGCTTCATCTCGACCCAGCTGCATCGCGCGATCGGCGGCAGCTGCGCTTATCTGAACTACGCCGTCTGGGAATCGACGGTAGCGTTCCGGGCCGCTTTCTCCCATCCCGAGTTCCAGTCGCGTCTCTCGGCCTATCCGTCTTCGGCAGTCGCAGCGCCGCATTTATTCCAGAAGATCGCTGTGCCGGGAGTTTGCGTCGCTTAGGGCGCAGTGAGGGCAAAAGCATCATGTTCAAACTAATTCATCCTATGGCGGGCGGTGTGGCGCTTGTGACAATCGCCGCCTTCTGGCTCTCGACGGCCTTCAGCGAGTTTTTCGGCTCCGAAGCAATGGTCGTTGCGGTCAAGACCACGATCCCGTGGGGCTTTCTGCTGCTGATCCCTGCAATCGCGCTGGCCGGCGGAACCGGCTTCGGACTGGCCAAGGGCGGCCGGGGCGGCCTCGTCGGCGCCAAGATCAAACGGATGCCCCTGATCGGCGCGAACGGCGTGCTCATCCTCATTCCGTCCGCGCTTTTTCTTGCATCCAAAGCAAGCACAGCCTCGTTCGACAGTGCGTTCTACGCAGTTCAGGCGCTCGAACTCGCGGCTGGCGCGGCGAACATCACGCTGCTCGGCCTCAACATGCGTGACGGCCTCAAGTTGAAGGGCCGGTTGCGCCGCAAGGCGTAATTCAAGCCGGAAGAAAACAGCGCCATAAACGATTACGTCGTAATCCTCGGCATGTCCGTTAGCGGCAAGCCCAGCGAAGACCGCACGCAGGATCCCCACATCCTGCGCGCCATTGGCCGCGCCTGGGCCTGGCGTCGGCGCATGGATGCGGGCGAGTTCGGGACCGTCGAGGACTTGGGCCGGTCCGTGAACTTAGGCGAACGGCATGTCAACCGCCTGCTACGGCTGGCCTATCTCTCCCCGGAGGTATTGAAGCGCCTCACCTGCGAGCGTGAGGCCATAGCGATCAGCCGGCATGATTTGTGCTTCCTCGCAAGTGAAGCGTGGGATGAGCAGGTCGCCAAAGCCTTGGCTTGAAGAAGTGGATGGTGTGAACGCCTGCTACGTGCAGCACAACAACATGGCGCAACGTAGAAGACTGTCCTGCTCGTCGCTGCTTGAATTGATCCCGCGAAGGCGGAACGGTCGGCCAACGATCCTGCCGCCAGAGCGCGAGTCGCATTTCCTGTCAGCGTCGCAAGACTCGCATATGCTGCGCGCCCGGGCGGAAACTTTTTTATGCCGTGTCCGTCGTCGTGGGCGCCACCTCGGTGGGTTTGAACTCTTCAAACGGAACGACCCCAAGCTCGACTTGAGCTACGCTGCGCTTTTTTGCGTTCTACTGCTTCTGTACTGATTTTTTAGTCGTTAATCCATTTGGGTACCCACAGAGCGAAATCGACGAGCTATTCCC
>JBOFFB010000781.1:0-2336 GCA_051648385.1 Allobosea sp. | reverse complement strand
GGCCGCCCCGACCGCCGCCCTGGCCACCACCGGCGCCGCCACGGTCACCACCCCGCCCTTCTCCGGTACGCCCGCGGCGCTGCGGCTGCTGCTCTCCGGCCGGCGCTGCGTCGGCTGCCATCACTTCGGGTTCGTTCACATCGTCTGCCATATCAGAACTCCAGTCCGCTTTCGCGGGCGGCATCCGCCAGCGCCTTCACCCGGCCGTGGAACAGAAAGCCGCCGCGGTCGAACACGACCTTGGAAACCCCTGCCGCCTTGGCCCGCTCGGCCAGCAGCTTGCCCACGGTAGCGGCGGCCGAAACCGTCGTGCCCGTGCCATCGAAATCCTTCTCGAGCGACGAAGCAGCCGCAATGGTGCGGCCCGCTGCGTCGTCGATCACCTGTGCATAGATATGCTGCTGCGAGCGGTGCACGCTGAGACGCGGACGACCGCCGGCCTTCGAAACAAGGGCAGTGCGGACGCGCCGCCTGCGTGCCTCGAACGGGGAAAGATGCTTCACCATTACTTCTTCTTCCCTTCCTTGCGGAAGATGAACTCACCGCGATACTTGATGCCCTTGCCCTTGTAGGGCTCGGGCTTGCGCCAGCGGCGGATCTCGGCCGCCACCTGGCCGACCTGCTGCCGGTCGGAACCGAAAATCTCGATCGTCGTCTGGTCGGGCGTCTTGATCGCGATCCCTTCGGGGATCGGATATTCGACATCGTGGCTGTAGCCCAGCTGCAGCTTCAGGATCTTGCCCTGCACACTGGCGCGGTAGCCGACGCCGGTGATGAGGAGAACCTTGGTGAAGCCGTCCGAGACGCCGACCACGAGGTTCGACACCAGCGTCCGCTGCATGCCCCAGAAGGCGCGGGCGCGCTTGGTGTCATTGGCCGGCTTCACCCGGATCTCGCCGCCTTCGACCAGATAGGTGATGTCGGACACCATCGGCATCGAAAGGACGCCCTTGGGGCCCTTCACTTCGATGATGCCACTTTCCATGGTGGCCTGCACGCCGGCTGGCATGGGGACAGGTTTTTTTCCAATGCGGCTCATGATCAGAACACGCTTTCTTTAGAAGACTTGGCAGAGGACTTCGCCGCCGACATTCTCCGCACGCGCTTCCGCGTCCGACAGAACGCCCTTTGGCGTCGAAACGATGGTGATACCAAGGCCGTTCTTCACGCGCGGCAGCTCGGTGGCGCCGGCATAGACCCGCCGGCCCGGCTTCGAAACGCGGGCGAGATGCTGGATCGCGGGCTGGCCCTCGAAATATTTCAGCTCGATGCGCAGCGTCGCCTGCGGGCCGGTGACGGCTTCGTTCGAATAGCCCCGGATATAGCCTTCGCGCTGCAGCACATCGAGGACGCCTGCGCGCAGCCGCGAGGCCGGCGTCAGCACGCTGTCCTTCTTGGCGGACTGTCCGTTGCGGATGCGGGTGAGCATGTCACCCAGTGGATCGGTCATGTTCATGGGTCTCGGCCTTACCAGCTCGACTTTGTCAGGCCGGGGATCAGGCCCTTGTTGCCCAGCTCCCGGACCATGATGCGCGAAAGCTTGAACTTCCGGTACACGGCGCGGCTGCGCCCGGTCAGTTCGCAGCGGTTGCGGACGCGCGTCGGATTGGCGTTGCGCGGAAGCTCGGCCATCTTCAGCCGGGCCATCAGCCGCTCGCCTTCGTCGCGGGTCTGGTCGTTCGCGATGCTTTTCAGCTTCTCGAACTTCGCCGCATATTGCTTCACAAGCGCCTTGCGACGCTCGTTCTTGTTGATCGAACTCAGTTTCGCCATGGACTTAAGCTCTTTCTATCTCAGGCCGCTGCAGCGGCGGCGACACGGGCCTCCGCTTCGCCGATGAAGGGCAGGCCGAAGTGGCGAAGAAGCGCGCGCGCCTCGTCGTCGGTGTCGGCCGTGGTCGTGATGATGATGTCCATTCCCCGGATCTTGTCGATCTTGTCGTAGGGCACTTCGGGGAAGATGATCTGTTCCTTCAGGCCCATGGCATAATTGCCACGGCCGTCGAAGCTCTTGGGGTTGACGCCGCGGAAATCCTTCACGCGCGGGAGCGCGATGGTGACCAGGCGGTCGAGAAATTCATACATGCGCTCGCGGCGAAGGGTGACCTTGCAGCCGACCGCCATGCCTTCGCGCAGCTTGAACTGCGCGATCGACTTCTTCGCCTTCGTCACCACAGGCTTCTGGCCCGCGATCGCCATCATTTCGGCAGCCGCGATTTCCACCTTCTTCTTGTCCTGGGTGGCTTCGCCGACACCCATGTTGATGACGATCTTGTCGATCCTGGGAACCTGCATCTGGTTCGTGTAACCGAATTCTTCCGTCATCGCCGCCTTGAT
>JBOFFB010000780.1:0-1606 GCA_051648385.1 Allobosea sp. | reverse complement strand
CCGAAGGCATCAAGATCATTCCGGTCGCGCATGTCGACCAGGTGCTCGCCGAGGCGCTGATTTCGCCGCTGGTGCCCATCGTCTGGAGCGAGGCCGACGAACCTGCGGTGCGCCCTGACCCGCTGGCGGCGACCGAATTGCGCCACTAGGCAGCAAGCCTTTTGTCAGGTTGGCGGCTGGCGGCGGAGATTTGGTTTTGACTTGTTGCTGGCATCGTACCTAGATGCGGCTGGGTTCGGGACGTTTTGGCCGGGGGTTGAGTGCCGATGAACAAGCAGGAACTTGTCGCAAAAGTCATGGATGCGACGGGCTTGAGCCGTGTCGATGCCGCGCAGGCGGTGCAAGCGGTGTTCGAATCGATTACCGAGGCCCTGCGCGGCGGCGAAGAAGTCCGCGTTGTCGGGTTCGGCAGTTTTGCGGTTTCGACGCGCAAGGCTTCGATCGGCCGCAACCCGCGCACCGGCGAGCCGATGGAGATCGCCGCCTGCGCGATCCCGAAATTTCGGCCCGGCAAGGAATTCCGCGACGCCTGCAATTGAGGCCGGCGGGCCAGGGTTGCAAGCCAAGGTGGCCGCTGCACCCTTTCGGGCGTGCCGGTCGGTGCGATTTGGCGATTGCGACTGGACAGCGCCGCCGCGGCGTTCTACTCCCGCCGCTTCCCGGTTTCGGGCGCGTAGCTCAGCGGTAGAGCACTGCCTTCACACGGCAGGGGTCACAGGTTCAAACCCTGTCGCGCCCACCACTTTTCCGGTGACTTAGCCTGTTCATATCCATCCCATATGGAACCGGTATAGAAAACGGGGGGGCGGGAATCGGCCATTTGCCTGGCTGCGTGCCGCAGACGCATCGTTGCTGCCAAGCGCCGGTCTCGCTGACATTGAGCGCCTGACTTTCGGAGTGTACCGGTATTTCAGGCCGGTATCGCGGGCCGGCAATGCAGGATTGATCGGTCGCGAATGCGCTGCACGGCTTCATCGATGACCGCCAACGACGCAAGGAACCACTCGCGAGGCTTCACCATGTGACTGAACAGATCCGGGATCAAGGATCGTTCAGGTCGGGCGCAGGGCATCACAGCCTCCAGCGCCGTTCAATGCAGAATTCAAACGCCCGCCGCATTATAAAGTGCATGCCGTCACCCTCGATCCCATATTCAAGCCATGCGCGCCGCGCAGAATCTGAGCAGGCGCTTCGTCCGACTGGTGACGCAAAGCTGCCCGGAGGTCATCAGTCGCCGCAAGCCAATGGGCTGCAGTCCTCGTGCAGTTTTCGGATCGGTCCAGCAACTTGTGCCGCTGGCGTCGCGGAGAAATAGTTGACGCATCACGACATTCTTGTCTGTATGATGGCAACGCCCGCGAAGGCGTATCAGGCGCGGCTGTTTGGGATGCGCAAGTGCAATGACGCCAATGCCGACACCAAGGGACTTCGCGGGCGGCGACAGCAAGCATTGGACGACCGAACGGTTCGACAATCTTGATGCACATCGTTCGGCACTCAAACGTGCCCGGCCAAACCTCGCCTGGACGTCGAACCAATTGTCGCCCGGTCGCGTGCATGGCAGTGTCGTGTCATGCCGATCGGGAGCGATGGCTGTCAGTTGCAC
>JBOFFB010000779.1:0-4075 GCA_051648385.1 Allobosea sp. | reverse complement strand
GTGAAGCTGCGGTCGGCTGCGCCGCGTGTCACCTGGAGATAGACGCCGCCTGATGTCAGGTTGTTGCGCTTCATCAGTTCGTGATGGATTTCGATAATCTCCGCCCGCAACCACGGCAGCCCAAGCTGGATTTCCGCGCATGAGCGCTCCAGTCGCGCCATGTGCGCCTCGACATCGACCAGCTTGCCGTTGATCACGGCAGATACCTCGTAAATGCCGTCGGCAAAGATGAAACCGCGGTCGAAGATCGAGATCGTGGCCTGCTCTTCGGGGAGATACGCGCCGTTGACGTAGACAATGCGGGACATGGCAATTCCTGTGTGCGTTCGGACCCAAGGTCGCGGCATCGGGGCGCGGGGTCAAGGGTGACTTTGAAGGCAGAGTGTACCCCACCAATCGTCATCCCGGGCCTGTTGACGGTTGAACTCCAGCTGTTGGCACGTCTGGAACTCCTCCTTCGACAGGCTCAGGATGAGGATTGCGGGACTCAGGATGAGGATCGTGGGAGCTTCACCCTTTCTGTGCCGCCGCGATCAGCTTCTTCGTGTACGCCTCGCGCGGGGCGTCGAAGATCGCGTCAGTCGGCCCGGCCTCCACCACCTTGCCGTCCTTCATCACCATCACGGTGTCGCTCATGGCGCGCACCACAGCGAGGTCGTGGCTGATGAACAGGTACGACAGGCCATATTTGTCCTGAAAGCCCTTGAGCAGCTCGACAATGGCCTTCTGCACGGTGCGGTCGAGCGCCGACGTCGGCTCGTCCAGGATGACGACATGCGGTTTCAGGATCATGGCACGGGCAATGGCGATGCGCTGGCGCTGGCCGCCGGAAAACTCGTGCGGGTAGCGGTTGCGCATGGCCGGGTCGAGTTGCACCTCCGTCAGGGCTTGCGCGGCGCGGGCGTCTCGATCCTTGCGGGTAAGGGCGGGCTCATGCACCAAAAGACCCTCGGTGATGATGTCACCTACCGACATGCGCGGCGACAGCGAGCCGAACGGGTCCTGGAACACGACCTGAAGCTGGCTGCGCAAGGGCCTCATCTCTTCACGGCTCAGCGGCAGCAGCGCCCGATCCTCGAAGGTGATCTTGCCGGCAGCCGGCGCAAGCTTGAGGATCGATTTGCCCAGGGTCGATTTGCCGGAACCCGACTCGCCGACAATGCCGATGGTCTGGCCCTTGCGAAGTGTCAGGCTGACCCCGTCCACCGCCTTCACGTCGGACGAGTCGCGCCCGAAAAAGCCACGCGTCATCCGGTAGGTCACGCGCACGTCCTGCGCGTCGATCATGATCGGCGCATCGCGAGGCGGCGGCTGTTTTCGCCCCTCCGGCTCTGCGCCCAGCAGCATCTGGGTGTAGGGGTGCTGCGGCGCAGCAAAGATCGCTTTCGCCTCGCCATGCTCGACGATCTCGCCCGTGCGCATCACATATAGCCGGTCGGCATACTTGCGCACGATGCCGAGGTCATGCGTGATCAGCACCACGGCCATGCCAAGCCGTTGGCGCAACTCGGCGATAAGTGCCAGGATTTCCGCTTCTATGGTGACGTCCAGCGCGGTGGTCGGCTCATCCGCAATCAGGATATCGGGGTTGTTGGCCAGCGCCATGGCGATCATCACGCGCTGACGTTGCCCGCCGGACAACTCATGCGGGTACGAATCCAGCCGCTGTTCGGGTTTGGGGATGCTGACCAGCTTCAGCAGCTCAAGTGCCCGCGCGCGTGCTTCGGCTCGCGACAGGCCTTGATGCTGGCGAAGCGTCGCCCCGATCTGCGCTCCGATCTTGAACAGCGGATCGAGCGAGGTCATCGGCTCCTGGAAGATCATGGACAATTTTTCGCCGCGCAGCTTGTTGAGCGCGGAGGTGCGCATGCCGACGATTTCTTGCCCGCGATAGCGGATCGAGCCGGTGACTTCGCCGTTCTGGGCGAGCAAGCCCATAGCGGCCATCACGCTCTGGCTCTTGCCTGAACCTGACTCGCCGACAATGGCAACGAACTCGCCGGGGAAGACATCGATGTTCGAGCCTTTGACAGCCTCGACCATGCCGTCATTGGTCCGGAAGCGGATGGCGACATCGCGGAAGGTGAGGATGGGCTCCATCACCGGTCCTTCGGATCAAGCGCATCGCGCAGGCCGTCGCCGAGGAAGTTGAGTGCGAACAGCGTCGTGACGAGGAAAAGCGCGGGGAAGAATAGCAGCCACTCGGCGTTCTGGATGTTGCGCGCGCCGTCCGAAATCAGCACGCCCCAACTGGTCATCGGCTCCTGTACGCCAAGGCCGAGGAATGACAGGAAGCTCTCGAGCAGGATCACCTTCGGCACCAGAAGCGTCATGTAGACCACCACCGGCCCAAGAGTATTGGGGATGATGTGGCGCTTGAGGATGCCGCCGGATGTGACGCCCAGCGCCTCCGCCGCCTGTACATATTCCTGCCGCTTGATCGACAGCGTCTGTCCGCGCACGATCCGCGCCATGTCGAGCCATTCGATCGCGCCGACGGCGAGAAACATCAGGATGAAGTTCCGCCCGAAGAACACCACCAGCATGATCACGAAGAAGATGAAGGGCAGGGCGTAGAGAATGTCGACGATGCGCATCATCACTGTGTCGATGCGCCCGCCGAGATAGCCCGCCGTGGCCCCATAGATCACGCCGATCAGCAGCGCCACACCCGTGGCGAGCAGCCCGATGGCGAGCGAAACACGGCCCGCAACGAGCGTGCGCGTGAACAGGTCGCGCCCGTTGCCATCGGTGCCGAACAGGAAGGTGCGCCAGCGGATCGGCGCGTCGATGACCAGCTTCTTGCCCTCGTCCGCCCGCTCGATCACGTTCGCGCCTTCGAACAGGTCCGAGCGGCCAAAGAAGGCAAGGTTGCGCTCGTCGATGGCGCGTGGGCTGACAAGCGTGACGCGCACCGAGCCGCCAACGAGTTCCTGCTTTTCGATCTGCGCGCGTACTCGTGCCGCGATGCGCTCGACGGCTGGCGCGACCTGTTCGGGCTTGGGATAGGCACTCAGGCTTGCCGGCATGCGCACGTATTCGGTGTAGACGCGCTCATACTGGTGGGGCGAGAGCATCGGCCCGAAAATAGCCAGTAGTCCCATGAAGATCAGGAAAAACAGGCTGGTGACGGCAGCCTTGTTGCGGAACAGGCGGATGCGGGCATCTGCCCAGAGCGAGCGACTGACAGTAACGGGCGCGGAGATGGCCTCGCTCATGTGTCGTACCTGACGCGCGGGTCCAGCAGCGCATAAAGGATGTCGACGATGAGGTTGAAGAACAGCACGAAGACCGCGACCATCACCACTGTGCCCATCACCAGCGTATAATCGCGGTTGAGCGCGCCTTCGACGAAGTAGCGGCCAACGCCGGGCAGCCCGAAAATCGTCTCGATCACCACGGAACCGGTGAGCAGCGCCGCCGCCGCTGGGCCCATGTAGGACACCACCGGCAACATCGCACCACGCAGGGCGTGGATCGCGATCGTCGTGCGCGGCAGGCCCTGGGACCGCAGCGTGCGGATATGGTTGGACCGCAAGGCCTCGATCATCGAGGCGCGGATCATGCGGGCGACGACGGCGATCTGCGGCAAGGCCAGCGCCACCACGGGCAAGATCAGGTTGCGCACCGCGCCGTCATTCCAGCCGCCGACCGGCAGCCAGGCGAGCATCAGCCCGAACACGATCTGCAGCACCGGCGCGACCACGAAGGTGGGGATGGTGATGCCAAAGGTGGCAAACACCATCACGGAATAATCCGCCGCATTGTTCTGGCGGAAGGCCGCGATTGTGCCGAGCACGATGCCGATGATCAGCGCCACCAGCAACGCGAGCCCGCCCAGAGTGATCGACACCGGCAGGCCCTTGGCCAACAGATCGGCCACTGTGAAGTCCCGCGCGTAGAAGGACGGGCCAAAGTCGCCGGTCACGAGGTGGCTGAGATAAAGCCAGTATTGCTCGATCAGCGGCCGGTCGAGCTTGTAGATGCGGTTGAGGTTCTCCATCACCTTGGCTTCAAGCGGCTGTTCAAGATCGAACGGCCCGCCGGGCGCAAGGCGTATGAGGAAGAACGACAG
>JBOFFB010000778.1:0-2259 GCA_051648385.1 Allobosea sp. | reverse complement strand
GATAGCAGGGCGCAGCCGCCAGCAGCGCGCCATCGGCGTCCTTGACCAGCACATGCGAAGGAATCCAGCCGGTTCGCCCGCCGACGCATCCGGAGATTTCGAGCGAAAGCAGGAAATCATGCGAGACGAACGGGTTGGGTCTTCCGGGAGCTTCCCCCAAGGCGCATGCATCCCATTCCGCCGCCGAAACGACCGCGATTTCCGAGGAAACCAGAACAGAGAGGGGCAAAGCGCTGCTCACGGGGTCGATATTCACTGGACGCGCCGCCGCCGCCCATGGCGCGCGACGCCGCAGGTGCACATGACGTATTTGCGGGGATGCAAATCAATGCCGGCAACCGATGCCATTGTCTCGATCCTCAACAGAGCGCACATCAACCAGGAACCTGAAACGGGAGCTTTCCTGCAATGAGTGCCACAAACAAGTGTCATGCAGCGTCATTCCTTCCACTTGAATCGCACAAGGGTAGACTGCATGTCGAGCGGGTTGGGCTGGTCGTGCGCGATATTGACCGCGTCGCGACATTCTATCGCGACATCATGGGGCTCACCGTGGTCGGGCAGGCCAAGGACAGCATCGATCTGGGTGTTGACGGCACGACGCTTCTGACACTGCGGTCAGACCCCACCGCGCGTGCTGAACCGGCAGACATGCCGGGCCTGTTCCACGTGGCATTCCTGCTGCCGACACGCCGCGATCTGGCTGACTGGCTCCGGCATGTTGTGCGCTTGGGCACTCCGCTTGAAGGTCTGTCCGATCATATCGTCAGCGAGGCCATCTATCTCGCCGATCCGGAGGGCAATGGCATCGAGATCTATGTTGATCAACCGCGCTCTGGCTGGGTCTGGGAAGGCGGACGCGTGCGGATGGCGACGAACCGTCTTGATGTCCCCAGCCTGGTTGCGGAGGCGTCGCCGCTCACGGCAGGCCCCTGGAAGATGCCTGCAAGTGCGCGAATTGGCCATGTCCATCTTCGCGTCGCGGCGCTGGACGATGCAGCCCGGGTTCTATCGACCAAACTTGGTCTTGCCGAGACCAACCGGTATCCCGGCGCAATCTTTATGGCGGAGGGCGGCTATCATCACCATGTCGCCGTCAATACCTGGAACAAGGGTGCTCGCCAGCGGCGGGAGGCGGGATACAGCGGGCTTGAGCACGTGACCTTTGCGCTCAGAGGCGGCGCTGGCAGCCAGATTGAGGGGCCGTCCGGTATTGCCTTCGAGATTGTCGCGGCAGATTGATCCGCATCATCAGATATCGAGCATTGCCTCGGTGGCGAAGGCGGCGTTCTCCTGGATGAAGTTGAAGCGCGCCTCCGGCTTGTTGCCCATGAGACGCTCGACCGAGTCCGAGGTGTCAGTACGCTCATCGTTCTCGATGACGACCTTGAGCAGCGTCCGCTTTGACGGGTCCATGGTGGTTTCCTTCAGCTGGCCAGGCAGCATCTCGCCCAACCCTTTAAAGCGGCCGATCTCGATCTTGCCGCGCTGGCCGAGGCTCGCGACTATTTCGTCACGGTGCTTCTCGTCGCGGGCATAGAAGCTCTTCGTGCCTTGCTGCACCCGGAAGAGGGGCGGGCAGGCGAGGAAGAGATGCCCCTTGTCAATGAGGCGCGGCATTTGCCGGTAGAAATAGGTGATCAGCAGCGAGGCGATATGCGCCCCGTCTACATCAGCGTCGGTCATGATGATGACGCGCTCGTAGCGGAGGTCGTCGTCGCGATAATGCGCTCCAGAACCGCAGCCAAGCGCCTGCACGAGGTCCGACAGCTGCTGGTTCTGCGCAAGCTTGTCGCGCGTGGCTGACGCCACATTCAGGATCTTGCCGCGCAACGGAAGGATGGCCTGCGTCGCACGATCCCGCGCCTGCTTGGCGGAACCTCCGGCCGAATCGCCTTCGACAATAAACAATTCAGAGCCTTGCGCGCCGGTGTTCGAGCAATCTGCCAGCTTTCCCGGCAGGCGCAGCTTGCGCACGGCGGTCTTGCGCGCCACGTCCTTCTCGGCGCGGCGGCGCAGCCTGTCCTCGGCGCGCTCGATAACGAACTCCATCAGCTTCTCGGCCTGGTTCTTGTAGGCTGCGAGCCAATGGTCGAAAGCATCGCGCACGGCGTTCTCGACGATCCGCGACGCTTCAACCGTGGCGAGCTTGTCCTTGGTCTGGCCAACGAACTCCGGCTCCCGGATCGCGATGGCGAGCATCGCTCCCATCTGTGTCATCACGTCGTCGGTCGAGACGTCCTTGAAGCGCTTGGCCTG
>JBOFFB010000777.1:0-1661 GCA_051648385.1 Allobosea sp. | reverse complement strand
TATGATCCAATCGCGTCCAATGTCGCCAACGCGCTGAAGCCGCCGAGCGCGCAGCACTGGGCCGGAACCGACCAGCTTGGCCGCGATGTCTTCAGCAGATTGGTGGTGGCGGCGCGGCTTGATCTGGCGATTGCGCTGTCGGCGGTCAGTCTGTCCTTTGCAGTCGGCGCAGTGATCGGTGCCATTTGCGGCTACATGGGCGGGCGGATTGATCGCTATGTCGGGCGTTTCGTCGATATCCTGATGGCATTCCCGCTGTTCGTGCTGGCCATGGCCATGGTCGCGGCGCTGGGAAACCGGGTCGAGAACATCGTCATCGCCACCGCCATCATCAACTTGCCATTCTACATCCGCTTCGCCCGTGCCGAGGTGAATGTGCGGCGCAATGCTGGCTGGGTCGAGGCCGCGCGTGCCTGCGGCGACAGCCACCTCTCGGTGATCCTGCGATTTCTGTTGCCCAATGTGCTGCCAGCCATGGCGGTCCAGGTCTCGCTCAACCTTGGCTGGGCGATCCTCAATGCTGCGGGGCTGTCGTTCATCGGGCTAGGCGTCAAGCCACCAACGCCGGAATGGGGAATCATGGTGGCCGAAGGCGCGCGTTTCATCTCCACTGGCAAGTGGTGGCTCGTGGCGTTTCCTGGTCTTGCTCTGATGCTGACGGTGCTGTGCTTCAACCTGCTCGGTGACGGCCTCCGCGATATCCTCGATCCGCGCATGCGCACATGAACATGCTGTCTGATACCCGCGCCCCGCTGCTGGCGGTGGATGATCTGCATGTCGACTTCTCGACCCGCAACGGCATCGTCAATGCCGTGCGCGGCGTGTCGCTGAACATCGCCGAGGGTGAGACGCTTGGCGTGGTCGGCGAAAGTGGCTCGGGCAAGTCCGTCACCGCATTCGCCGTGACGCGCCTTCTGGATGCAGCCGGGCGGATCAGTGCTGGTCGCATCAGCTTTCGCGGCCAGGACATCACGCGGGCCAGCTCCAAGCAGTTACGCAGCCTGCATGGTGCCGCAATCTCGATGATTTTCCAGAACCCGCGCGCGGCGCTCAACCCGATCCGCACGGTCGGCCTGCAATTGGCCGATGCAATCAATGCACATGAACAGGTTTCGGGCAGCGAGGGACGGGTGCGGGCTCTGGAACTGCTCAAATCGGTGCTGATCCGCGACCCGGAACAACGGCTTGACGCCTTCCCGCATGAGCTCTCCGGCGGCATGTGCCAGCGCGTGATGATCGCCATGGCGATTGCCGGAAAACCATCGCTGCTGATTGCCGACGAGCCGACCACCGGGCTTGATGTCACAACGCAGAAGACGGTGATGGACCTCGTGGCGCGCATCATCACTGATCGCGGCATGTCGATGATCCTGATCACGCATGATCTCGGCCTTGCCGCTCGCTATTGCCAGCGCGTGATGGTGATGGAGCAGGGCAAGGTGGTGGAAGAGGCGGTGCCGACTGCGCTGTTCAGCCAACCACAGCACCGGTACACGAAGCGGCTGGTGGCAGCGTCGCCGACGGCGACTTCGACGATTGCGGATTTGGCACCCTTGACCGAACCCCACAGTGTCATGACCGGCCCTGTGCCGGTCATCTCGGTTGGACAAGTGCCAATTGACCGAGATGGCCGCCACATGGGCGGCCATGACACTGTGGAG
>JBOFFB010000776.1:0-2333 GCA_051648385.1 Allobosea sp. | reverse complement strand
AGGGCGATGCCGACACTGGTTCCCAGCTCGATGGTGTAGCCGTTGATGTTGTAGTGGCTGCAGATATCTTCGACGATGCGCGAACCCAGTGATGTGGCCTGTTCGCGCGTGGCTACGCCGGTCTGCACCAGCACGAATTCATCGCCGCCAAGCCGGACCAGAATGTCGCTGGCGCGCGTGAGGCGCGACAATCGCTGTGCGACCTGCTTCAGAATCGCATCGCCTGCGGGATGGCCATACAGGTCGTTGGCAGCCTTGAAGCGGTCGAGGTCGAGGCTGTGAACGGCAAGGCCGCAGCCGTTCCGTTGTGCGTCGCCGATAGCTAGTTCAAGCCGCTCGTTCAGTTCAAGCCGGTTGGACAAGCCGGTCAGCGCGTCCTGCCGTGCGAGCCCTGCGAACTGCCGCTTCAGGGTGATCTGGCTAACGGTCGTATTGTAGGTGTGTCGAATGATGTCGAACGCGCCGACCAGAAGGATGCCGGTCATCAGCGCGAGGCACAGGTAAATTGGCCCGCCGTGGATGATGCCGGCGACGGGGGTGGGTATACTGATGATGAGGAGATTGACGATCGCAAGCCGTGGCCGGTGTGCGACCCGCATCAATGTTCCAGCGCAGTATGTCGATAGCATTCCGACGGCCAGCATATGGATCGCCGGATCGTTGAGCATGAAGCAGCGCACGCCGATCGCACTGATGGCAATGGCGCTGGCGATACTCCGGCTGGCGTAACGTTGCTCCCAGAGTGTGACATCGGCGCGGGAGAGCGGTTTACCGGCTGCCGCGTGGCGATAGCGGCGCATCATGATGATCCGCTCAATGGAGATCAGCACGATGGTAATCGTCAGCGCGAGAACGGTCAGGTCGCCGGTGTGCAAGAAGATGGCCGTACCGATCACGCTCTGGCTGATCGCAACCACAACCACCGAGGGCGCGGCGGCAAACAGCTCATCGATCAGTTCGGCATAAACACCGTCGGAAAGCCGTTCCGCCGTGAGCCATTGGAGGGATGGAAATTGCATCGCCTGCTCGTCAGTTTGCCTCGATCAAGTGCGCTGACCATACAAGCGGCGAGTAAAACGAAGGGCTTAGGGATTGTTTCAATTTTAATGATTTGGAGCCGAAGCACCGGAAATGGCGAGGGGTCCGGCGTATTCCGCCGAACCCCTCCATCTTTGCGCATGATCTTCTTCCGGATCATGCGATCAATATCAGCCAGCCTGTAAGCCGGGTTCTGTAGGGCCTGAATGGTTTGCACCACGCAGACGTGACGGCCATTCCTCTGGGACGCAAGTTGCCTTGCGCCTCAAGCAACCTACCCGGACAGCGGGCCTGACATCGCCCCGCGGAGTTATCGCACCAAAATATTATTCTGGAGCGAACTTTCCACTGTGCCGTCCCTATTCGGTTTTGCTCCCGGTGGGGTTTGCCATGCCGTCTCTATTGCTAGAAACGCGGTGCGCTCTTACCGCACCTTTTCACCCTTACCTTCACAGAGTGAAGGCGGTTCGTTCTCTGTGGCACTTTCCCTGGGGTCGCCCCCGCCGGGTGTTATCCGGCACCGTATGTCGATGGAGCCCGGACTTTCCTCCCCGGCGACCTTTCGATCCTTGCCGGGGCGGCCGTCCAGCCGACTGACGCCGCAGTGATGGGCGCGCGAGCGCGGCAGGTCAAGAGGTGAGCAGCGCTTCTTTCGGCATCAGGGCGAGCAGATCATTCAATGTGGTCAATGTTGACTGATCGGCGATGCCGTCGATCCGCTCCGGCCGGAAATGACGCTGGAAGGCCGCAACCACATCCATGGTGGCGGCGTCATAGAGCCCGTTCAACGGCACGCCATAACCGAAACTCGCCAGCAGCTTTTGCAAGGCGAGGACGTCGTCACCCGATTGTCCGAGCATGGTCTGCACGCCGCGAACGATCGGCGCGGGTTCTACCCAGAGTCCCACGCCGGAATCCGCCAGCAGCCGCCATGGAAATTTTTCACCGGGATCTTTCTTGCGGCCTGGCGCGACATCCGAGTGTCCGAGCACGCGATGCTTTGGAATATCGCGGCGAATCATGATGCCTTTGCAAAGGGCGATCACCGCAGCAGTCTGGCGCAACGGAAAATCGGTGTAGCCGAGGTCATGACCGGGATTGACGATCTCGATGCCGATCGAGAGGGAATTGATGTCGGTCTCGTTGCCCCATGACGACGCGCCCGCGTGCCAGGCGCGGTCGGATTCGCGCACACACTGCACGATGTTGCCGTCCTCAAGCACGACATAATGTGCGGAGACTTCGGTGCCGGTCGTGCACAGCCGGACAATCGCGCTCGCGGGATCGGCCATCCC
>JBOFFB010000775.1:0-11992 GCA_051648385.1 Allobosea sp. | reverse complement strand
ACTTGGCCGATAGAGGCTGTATTGCTTCGCTGCGCTCGCAATGACAACAAGAGGTCATGTCATGCTCCTGACCCGCAAATTGCCGATCCCGTCCACCCGCGCCTGCCAGCCCGGTTCGATGATCGTGGTGGCATCGACTTGCTGGATCACGGCTGGTCCAGCAAGCACAGCGCCAATCGGCAGCATCTCGCGCTGATAGACCTTCGCCTCATGCCACTCGCCATCCGCAAAAAGCGGACGCTGGCCGACGACAGCCTCGGCAGCACTCGCCTTGCGCCCAGCGGGGTCGATCAGGCTCACGAGTGGCAAGGCCCGGCGCTTGCCGACCACGGACGTGACGAGATTGACCAGCACGGCGCGGATTTCCGGCAATTGCACCTGAAAGCGCTTGAAATAGGCCATCTCGAACAGAGCCTGCAACGCCTCGCGGCTGACATCAGCGCCCGGCAGCGCCACGCGGATCAGATGGGTCTGCCCCCGGAACTGCATGTCCGCGCCGTGCAGCACCACGGTCTCGACTATCTCATCCTGCTCATCGGCATTGATCGCCAGCCCTTGCGCCCTTTGCGCTGCCAGCACGGATGCAATGTGGCCCATATCAGCCTGATCGAGCCCGACATTCAGAGTTTGCACGAAATCTTGACGCAAATCGGCGACGAGGCATCCGAGCGCATTGGTCAGCCCCGGCCTTGCGGGCACCAGTACTTCCGCAAGCCCCAGTTCCTGCGCCAATGCTACCGCATGCAGCGGCCCTGCCCCGCCAAAGGCAAACAGCGCAAAATCCCTAGGGTCATGCCCGCGTGACAGCGACACCATGCGGATAGCGCCTGCCATGTGCATATTGCCGAGTGTGAGCACCGCAGCGGCGGCGGCCTCGATGCTGAGTCCCAGCGGCTTCGCCAGCTTCGCCTCGACGATGGCCCGCACGTGTTGGGTCGTGACGGGGTTCTTCACCGCCAGCAGCTTACCCGGATCAAGCCGCCCAAGCACGAGGTTCGCATCGGTGATGGTCACGTCCACGCCGCCGCGCCCATAGCAGATCGGCCCCGGCTCTGAACCTGCCGAATGCGGACCAACTGTCAGCATGCCGGCGGCGTTGAGCGAGGCAATCGAGCCGCCGCCCGCGCCAACCGTACGCACATCGACCATCGGCACATGGATCGGCAGGCCATAGGCAATGGTGAGTTCCGCCGAAACTTCCGGCACGCCGCCATGTATCAGCGCGACATCCGTGGAGGTGCCGCCCATGTCATAGGTGATGGCGTTGGCGAGGCCCGATTGCTCAAGCGTGGCGGCGGCGGCCATCACGCCGGAGGCCGGGCCGCTCATCACCGTCTTGGCCGCATCCCGCGCCACCAGCCGGGCGGAGACCGTGCCGCCATTGCCGTTCATCACGAGCAAATCACGTTTGAAGCCGCGCGCCTCCAGCTCGCCCTGCAGCCGGCGGATGTAGCGATCAAGGATCGGCTGTACGGCGGCGTTGACGCTCGCCGTCGTGCCCCGCTCGTATTCGCGGTACTCCGACAAAAGTGCGTGGCCAAGCGTGATGTAGCCATTCGGCCAGATTTCGCGCGCGATTTCGCCAGCGCGCAGCTCGTGAGCAGGGTTGGCGTAGGCGTGCAGGAAGTGGATCACCAGCGCCTCGCAGCCATCGGCAATCAGACGCTTTGCAGCCGCGCGCACGGCAACTTCGTCAAGCACCGTCACAACCTGCCCGCGCGCATCCATCCGCTCGGGGACCTCAACGCGCAACTCGCGCGGAATCAGCGGTTCGAACGTGCCGAACAGGCCGTATGGCTTGGGCCGCGTGCGGCGGCCAAGCTCCAGCGTATCGCGAAAGCCCATGGTGGTGATCAGCCCGACGCGCGCCAGCTTGCGCTCCAGCACCGCGTTGGTGGTGGCTGTCGTGCCATGGATGATCAGGTCAAGATCAGCGGGCGAAACGCCGGTCGCTTCGATGGCCGCGATCACGCCATGCGCCTGATTGCCTGCCGTGGTCGGGATTTTCGCCAGCTTGATGCTGCCAGCCCCGCCCGCCTCCGCTTCGTAAAGCAGCAGGTCAGTGAACGTGCCCCCCACGTCGATGCCAGCCACACGGCGCAATCGGCAGACCCCTCATTCGCAGGAGTTCATTTGTGCACGAATGAGTTTGGCGGGCAAGGTCGTTCCATTTGTTGTCATTCCGGGGCGGCACAGCCGAGCCCGGAACCCAGGCGCGACAATGATGGGCCATGGCTGTTGATGGGTTCCGGGCTCCGCTTCGCGGCCCCGGAATGACGATGAGTGTTCGTTCTCACACCGTCAGATACGCTTCCCTGACCTCGTCGTTCGCCTCAACCTCGGCCATCGTCCCTGCAAACCTGATCGACCCATTCTCGATCACATAAGCGCGGTCGGAGACGGCGGCGGCGAAGTGGAGGTTCTGCTCGCAGAGCAGCACGGCGATGCCGGTGGCTTTCATCGCGATGACCGCTTCGGCCATCTGCTCGACGATGACGGGCGCGAGGCCTTCGGATGGTTCGTCGAGCAGCACCATGTCCGGGTTGCCCATCAGCGTGCGGGCAATGGTCAGCATCTGCTGCTCGCCGCCGGACATGGCGGAGGCGCGGCGCCCTTCCATCTCGGCCAGATTAGGGAAGATCGCGTAGAGCCGCTCCAGCGTCCACGCCTCGCGGCCATCGCGTGCCGGCCGGCGGCCGACCTCCAGATTTTCCTGCACCGTCAGATCGGTGAATATCCGTCGCTCCTCGGGCACATAGCCCAGGCCCAGCCGCGCGATGCGGTATGATGGCAACTTGCGAATGTCGTGCCCGGCGAAGCTCAGCGCCTCTGCCTTGGCCTCGACCATGCCGATGATCGCCTTCAGCGTCGTGGTCTTGCCAGCGCCATTGCGCCCCATCAATGCGACAACCTCGCCTCGACGCGCTTCGAGCGAGACGTCAAACAGCACCTCCGCCATGCCGTAAGCGGCGCTGAGATTGCGGATGGCGAGAAGGGGTTCAATCATGCGGCGCTGACTTCCGAATGGCCGCGCCAAAGTCCCCTCTCCCCTTGCGGGAGAGGGTTAGGGAGAAGGGTCACGCCACTGCTCTGCAAGCGGCAGAAAGAAGACGACGAAAGCCCCGCCCACTCGGAGGGACCCTTCGCCTTTATCCTCTCCCGCAAGGGGAGAGGGGACTTTGGCAGCGTGCATTTTCCGGTATCGACGGTGCCACGCCCGAAGATCGCTAAGCCATCAGCCATCACGCCCGCCCCCGCCGCGCTCGCATTGCTGCCGCAACACCCATATCGCCGAGATACACCTGCTTGACGCGGGCGTTGGCGCGCACCTCGTCGGGCTTGCCGTCTGCAATGATCTCGCCGCGCACCAGCACCAGGATACGGTCGGCATGGGCAAAGACCGCGTCCATGTCATGCTCGGTGAACAGCACGCCGATCTTGCGCTCGCGAGCAATGGTGGCGGTGATGTCCATCAATTGCGCGCGCTCCTTGGGAGCCATGCCGGCGGTCGGCTCATCCATCAGCAAGAGCTTTGGCGCCGAAGCCAGCGCCACGGCCAACTCCACGCGCTTGACATTGCCATAGGCCAGTTCGCGCACCGGCCGGTCGGCATCAGCGCGCATGCCAACAAGATCAAGCAGATCGAGCGCCTCGGGCCGATACAGCGTCTCTGCCCGCGCGCCGAACGACAGGATTTTGCCATGCCACGAGATCAGCGCCATCTGCACGTTCTCGGCCACACTCATCGACACGAAAGTCTGCGCGATCTGGAATGTGCGTCCGATGCCGCGCCGCCAGACCTCGCGCGGGGCGAGGCCAGAGATCGGCTGGCCCGCCAGAAGGACCTGACCAGAATCTGGCCTGAGTTGCCCGCCGACCATGTTGAACGTGGTCGATTTGCCAGCGCCGTTCGGCCCGATAATGGCCAGCATGTCGCCAGCCTCAAGCTCGAACGCGACATCCTTCGCGGCCACAACCCCGCCGAAGCGCTTGTTGAGGCCAGCTACTTTGAGCAGCGTCATGCGGGCGCGCTCACAGGTTTCGGAGTTGGCTTGAAACGGTCGATCAGCAGCGCCGCCGCGCCAGATATCCCGCGCGGGAAGACCAGCACCATGAAGATGATGGACGCTCCGAGAAACATCCGCCAGAAGTCCGTCAGCGGCATGAAGAAGTCCTTGATCGAGTGGAACGCCGCCGCCCCTGCAAGCGGGCCGATGACCGTCTGAATGCCGCCAAGCAGAACCATGACAAGGAAATCCACCGACATCGGGATCGAGATCATGGTGGGATCGATCGAGCCCTTCGAGAACGAGTAAAGCCCACCAGCCAGCCCCGCCGCTGCGCCCGACAGCGTGAAGGCAAACCAGCGGATGCGGCGCACATCGATTCCAATGGCGTCAGCGCGGGTCGCGCTGTCTCGCGCCGCCCGAAGCGCGTAGCCGAAAGGCGCATAGATCGTGTGCCTCAGCGCAATGATGGCGCTGAGCGTGAAAGCGAGCACGAGGTAGAAATAGACCTGTCGGCTGGCTGCCCACTTCGATGGCCAGACACCGACGACGCCATTGTCCCCGCCGGTGAAGCCGACCCATTGGAAGCAGACGGCATAGACGATCTGCGCGAAAGCCAACGTCAGCATCGCGAGGTAGATTCCGGAAAGGCGCACGATGAAATAGCCGAACATGGCCGCGAACGCGCCAGCGATCAGTGGCGCGAGCAAGATGGCAGACTCCATCGAAAGGCCGCCCTTGGTCACCAAGAGCCCGGCGGCATAGGCACCGAGCCCGAAATAGGCCGCGTGGCCAAACGAAACAATGCCACCGACACCGATGAGAAAGTGCAGGCTGAACGCCGCCAGCGCCAGCACCAGCACCTCGATGCCGACCTTGACCATGTAGTTGTCGCCAAACACCGGCAGGGCAAGCAGCACCGCGATCGCGATGCCCGCCACGATGTTGTCGATGGTGCCGAAGCGCTTCAGCGTCAGGATGCCCTCGGGCAGGATCGCCCTCCCCGCCGCCGCATCCGGCTTGCCAAACAGGCCCCAGGGTTTGATCACAAGCACCACTGCCATCAGCAGGAACACGAGCACCAGCGTGATCTTCGGGAAGATCAGGATACCGAAGGCTTGCAACTGCCCGATGATCAGCGCCGCGATGAACGCGCCCGGCACCGAGCCCATGCCGCCGATCACGGTCACGACGAAGACCTCGGTGATGATCGAGATGTCCATCTGCGTGTTGATGGCCACGCGCGGGATTTGCAGCGCGCCGCCGAGCCCGGCGAGGAACGCCCCAAGGAACAGAGTGCCAGTGAAGAGCCAAGCCTGGTTGACGCCTAGAGCCGCGACCATCTCGCGATCCTGCGTGGCGGCGCGGATCAGCACCCCAAAGCGCGTCTTCTGCATCAGCAGCCAGAGCCCCGCCAGCACCACGAGCCCCGCCGCGATCAGGAACAGCTCATAAGCCGGAAAGCGCTGGTCCATGATGAACACACCGTGGCGCAGGGATGGCGCTCGCGGACCGGGGATTTCGACCGCCCCCCAGATCTTGATCACCAGATCCTGCACGATCAGCACGACACCAAAAGTCGCAAGCAACTGAAAGAGTTCCGGGACGTGGTAGATTCTGCGCAAGAGGACGATTTCCATCAGCGCACCGATCACCCCGACGATCAGCGCGGAGATCAGCACGCCCAGCAGGAACATCGGCAGCGAGCGGTCCACGTCGAGCAGCAGCGGCACGATGGTCACGCCCAGATATCCGCCGAGCATGTAGAGCGAGCCGTGCGCAAAGTTCACGATCCGCGTCACGCCGAACACGATCGTCAGCCCCGACGCGATGATGAACAGCGACGAGGCGCTGGCCAGACCAGACAGCGACTGGATGATGATGAAGGATAGGTCCATCTAAACTCGCGTCATTCTCGGGCGAAGCATAGCGAAGACCCGAGAACCCCGTCCTCGTGGATTGGGCCATCGTCATGGGGCGGTCGGGTCAAGCCCGACCATGACGCCGCAAGAAAACTCACGCCTTGCGCGCCGCTTTCACCTCGGCCTCGGTGAACATGTATTTTGCGCCATCTTCGAAGCGCCAGTTCTTCATCGCGCCGACCTTGCCGTTGAGCGTGGTCTCACCAACCCAGGCCCCCATGGTGGCCTGCTTGTCGATGCCGCGCATGGTGACGGGGCCGGAGATGGTGTCGAACTTCATGTCGTCGAAAGTCTTGAGCAGCGCCTCGGTCTCGACCGAACCAGCCTTGGCAATCAAATCGCGGCACATGTAGGCGAAGACATAGCCGAGGAAAGAGCCAAGACGCGGCGTATCGTTGTACTTGGCGCGATAGGCGGCGATGAAGGCTGCGTGCGGGGCATCCTTGATCTGCTCCCACGGATAGCCTGTCACAAGCCAGCCCTCGGGCGTCTCCTCGCCGAGCGGGATCATGTATTCGGGCTCGCCGGTCAGCAGACTGACAACCGTGCGGCGCTCGAACAGGCCGCGCGTGTTACCTTCGCGCACGAACTGGGTGAGGTCGGCCCCGAAGGTGACATTGAAGATGCCGTCCGGCCTCGCCTGCGCTAGCGCGCCGACAGTGGCCCCGGCATCAATGCGGCCAAGCGCGGGATACTGCTCGACCACGATCTCGGCACCCGGCGTGGCTTCGGCAATCAAGCGCTTGAAGTTGTTGGCAGCAGACTGGCCATATTCGTAATTCGGCGCAACGATGCCCCAGCGCCGCACGTTGCGGGCCTTCACTGCATCAACCAGCATCTTGGTCTGCATGAAGGTGCTCGGGCGCAGGCGATATGTGTAGCGGTTGCCCTGCGCCATGGTCAGCGCGTCGGTCAGCGGCTCGGTGGCCAGGAACATGATCTTGCGCTGGTTGGCGAAATCCGAGACCGCCAGCCCGACATTGGACAGGAAGGTGCCGGCGATGAACGAGACATTCTCGCGCGTCACCAGTTCTTCGGCCACACGCACGGCGTCGCCCGGCGTCGAGCCATCATCGCGAAAGACGAACTCCAGCGGGCGGCCCATCGCGCCGCCCTTGGCGTTGATTTCGTCCTGCGCCATCTGGATGGCATTGCGATAAGGCAGCGCAAACGCGGCCATGCGGCTGTACGAATTGATCTCGCCAATGCGGATCGGCGCGCCACTTGCGGCAGTCTGCGCGCCGACAGGGACGAGGCCAAGGCCAGCACCAGCAGCAAGGCTGCCCACAACAGTTCGGCGCGTGATGTTCTGCATCATGACGAAAGCTCCCGGTCTCAACACCCCAATTGCCACGATGATAGCGGCAAGCGGTGGGTGCGCAAGGCCACGGCACGTCAAACGCACTATTTCTCGACGAAGGCCTTTTCGATGACATAATGGCCTGTCTTCGAAGATGAACCTTCCTCGAAGCCAAGTTCTTTCATCATCGTGACCATGTCTTTAAGCATGGCCTCAGAGCCGCAGATCATCACGCGGTCGGTGGCGGGATCGAGCGCAGTCAGGCCGAGCTTGGCCGGGATGCTGCCATCCTTGAGCCCATCGGTAACACGCCCGCAGTTTACGAAATCCTCGCGCGTCACGGTCGGGTAGTAGATCAGCTTGCCGGTTGCGATCTCGCCGAGATACTCGTCGGCCAGCACGCCGTCGGTAACGGCGCGGCTGTAGCCCAGTTCCGCAATCTCGCGACAGCCATGCATGGCGATGATTTTCTCATAGCGCTCATAGATCGCAAAATCGCGAACGATGCTGGCGAAGGGCGCAAAGCCGGTGCCGGTCGAAACCAGATAAAGGTTGCGGCCGGCAAGCAGGCTGTCCTGCACCAGCGTGCCGGTCGGCTTCCTGCCGATCAGCACCGTGTCACCGTTCTTGATCGATTGCAGCCGCGAGGTCAGCGGCCCGTTCGGCACCTTGATCGAGAAGAACTCGAGCCCGTCATCGTGGGCGGGGCTTGCCATCGAATAGGCGCGCAGCAGCGGTCGGCCCTCGACCATCAGCCCGATCATGGCGAATTGGCCATTCTCGAAGCGGAAAGACGGATCGCGCGTGGTGCGAAAGGAGAAAAGCCGGTCAGTCCAGTGATGGACATCAGTGACAACGGCTTCGTGGAAGGCGGCCATTCAGGAACTCCAGCACATACATTAGCTATCACCGGATTTAATCAAAACCTGATCGGTGACATGGGCCTTACCCTCTACAATCGCTGCCTTCTTTTCGGCAGCGATCATTTTCACTCTGGCCAGTTTCTCTTCGCGGACGCGCCGGGCAACATACCATTCGTCAAAAAGCATCTCGATAAGTTCAATCAGTGATTGGGCTTCGCCTGGGTCCACATCTACGATTACGCTGATGTCGTTTTCCATATGGGCGCCGATATTTCCTATGCTCCTTATTGCGTCGATTGCTTCAATACTCTCAGGATCAACACCTTTTGGGGCTTGCCCGTTCTCAACGAGTTTTCGTAGTTCGACTATTTCGTCAATTAATCGCCGTTTCGAAATTCCGCAAAAGTCACGGATCATACCTTGTAAACATCGCCGTGCTAATGTTGCAGCAGCTTTGGGACTTTTATCCTTAATGACACAAGCTTCACGATAGTCTTCGCGCAAAGCTTCTGGAATATAATCAGGCTGGGGCCTCCAAGCAGAGTCTGGGAGCAATCGCCAGCTTTGGATTGTTTCGTTGTCTCGCCAGTCGCTGCCGCGAAAAATTGAAGAAACATAAGAAACACTAAGAGTAACTTCATTGCATGACGGACTTGAGCACCGGATCGCGTAAATATTCAATCCAACATCGCCTGCCTTTGATTTTCCCAAGTAAAATTGGTCGCGACTTTGATGAAAATTACTGTCTGTAACAACTTGACTTTGACCACAAAACGAACAGGACCAATCGAACGGATCAATGCTCATCAACATGTCTTTCGTTGAAAATATCTGCGTATTCGAAACGGTATATGCATTGCGAAGCGAGGTAACAATTCAAATTCTGTCAGTCCACCCCTCAAACCACCACTTCCCTCATCGGCTGCGCTTCCACCTCGAAAACCCTCATATAACGTGAGATTTCGGTGTTCGGCCCCGTTGCCTTGGTCGGATTGTCGCTGATCTTCACGGCGGGTTTGCCATTGGCGGACACGACCTTGCAGACCACGGAAATCGGATCGAGGCCGCGATCCGGCGCGAAGCCGCGGAAATCATTGGTGAGCAGCGTGCCCCAGCCGAAACCAAAGCGCACCTTGCCGTGGAAGTGCGCGTGGATGTTCTCGATGCTGTCGACATCGAGCCCGTCCGAAAAGATGATCTGCCGTGTCATCGGGTCAACCCCGCGCGATTTCCACCAGGCGATGGCCTCTTCGCCTCCCGTGATCGGGTCTTTCGAATCGATGCGGATGCCGGTCCAGCCATCCATCCATTTCGGCGCGCGTGCCAGAAAACCAGAAGTGCCATAGGTGTCCGGAAGGATAATGCGGAGATTGCCCTCATAGTCCTGCTGCCAGTCGGCCAGCACCTGATAGGGCGCATTGGCGAGTTCAGTGTCGTCCCTGGCGAGCGCCGAGTACACCATCGGCAACTCGTGCGCGTTTGTGCCGATGGCTTCCACCTCCCGGCGCATGGCGATCAGGCAGTTCGATGTGCCGAGGAGGTTCGGTCCTAGCCCCTCGATCATCGCCTGCACGCACCAGTCCTGCCACAGGAAGCCGTGGCGGCGGCGGGTGCCAAAATCGGCGATACGCAGGTCCTTCAGTTTCTGCAGCCGGGCGATTTTCTCCCAGACCCGCGCCATTCCGCGCGCATACAGCACCTGCAACTCGAAGCGGCCCAGCCCGCGCAGCACAGCCCGCGACCGCAATTCATTGATGATCGCCAGCGCCGGGATTTCCCACATGGTCGTCTCGACCCACGGCCCGTCGAAGGTCAGCTCGTATTGCCCGTCACGCACTTCGAGGTGATAATCCGGCAGCTTCAGCGCCTCGTACCACTCCATGAAATCAGGCGAGAACATCTGGCGGCGGCCATAGAACATGTTGCCGCGTAGCCACGTGCTTTCGCCGCGCGAGAGCCTGAGCGTTCGCACGTGGTCGAGTTGCTCACGCAATTCGCCGATGTCGATGATTTCGGCAAGCCGGATGCGAGTCGTGCGGTTGATCAGCGAGAAGCATGCCGTGGTGTCGCGCTGCCGCCGGAAGATCGTCTGCGCCATCAGGATCTTGTAGAAATCCGTGTCGAGCAGCGACCGGACGATCGGATCGATCTTCCAGGTGTGATTGTATACGCGCGCGGCAAGATCGGTCATGGACGTTCCGGCTCAGTCAATTGTGGTGAGAGTGGACCACGAATTGCGACGCGTGGCGAGCGGCAACACGGGCGCTGCGCGCAAGAACCGTGTGCTGGGTTCCGGGTTCCCTGCGCAGACGAGCCGCTCCAGGCCCCGGAAAAGCGACGTAGATTGAGCGCGTTTCCGGAGCCTGCAGCCACCTGTGGCGGAAGGAACCCGGAATCCAGCATAACGCCAGTGAGCGCAGCGAACACCACTTACCCGAACGTCCCCGCATACATCTCGCGCAGCACGTTCTTCTGCACCTTGCCCATGGTGTTGCGCGGCAGGTCATCGATCACGAACACGCGCTTGGGCTGCTTGAACTTTGCGAGCCGCCCTTCGAGTGCCTTGACGATGGCAGCCTCATCGAGCGCCGACCCTTTGGCGCGCACCACCACCGCCGCCACCGCCTCGCCAAAATCCTTGTGGGCAAGGCCTATCACGGCACATTCCACGACGCCGGGCAGCGCGTCGATCTCGCTCTCGACCTCTTTCGGATAGACATTGTAGCCGCCGGTAATGATCAGGTCCTTGCCGCGCCCGACGATGTGGACGTAGCCGCGCCCATCGATCTTGCCGAGATCACCCGTGATGAAGAAGCCATCGGCGCGGAACTCCGCTGCGGTTTTTTCAGGGTTGCGCCAGTATCCCTTGAACACGTTCGGTCCCTTGACCTCGATCATGCCGATCTCGCCGGTGGGCAGCCGCTCACCGGTTTCGGGGTTGGTGACGCGCGCGGCGACCCCCGGCAGCGGAAACCCGACCGTGCCTGCCACCCGGTCGCCGTCATAGGGGTTTGATGTATTCATATTGGTTTCGGTCATGCCATAGCGCTCAAGGATGGCGTGGCCGGTGCGCGTGCGCCAGTCGCGGTGCGTGTCCGCCAGGAGCGGCGCAGAGCCGGAGATGAACAGCCGCATGTGGCGCGTCGCCTCTGGGGTCAGCCCGGCATGGTCCAGCAGCCTCACATAGAATGTCGGCACACCCATCATGGTGGTGGCGCGCGGCATCAGCCGCATCATCTCATTGGCCTCAAATTTCGGCACGAAAAGCATCGAGGCGCCCGCCAGAAGGACGACGTTGGTCGCGACGAACAGTCCATGCGTGTGAAAGATCGGCAGCGCATGCAAGAGCACATCCGATGACGTGAAGCGCCAATAGTCCACCAGCGTCAGCGCGTTCGAGGCAAGGTTGTCGTGGCTCAGCATCGCTCCTTTCGAGCGGCCTGTGGTGCCCGACGTGTAGAGGATCGCGGCAAGATCATCAGGCCCGCGCCCAACATCGGCGAAGTCGCCTGGCATGGCGGCGGCGCGCTGCATCAGGCTGCCTTCGCCGTTGGCATCGAGAGTTTCGACCACCGCGCCGCGCGCGATCGCGGCAATGCCCGCCGCACGTGCTGGATCGCAGATGATCAGCGCAGGCTCGGCATCGCCGATGAAATATTCCAGTTCCGCCAGCGTGTAGGCACTGTTGAGCGGCAGGAATACCGCCCCGGCCCGCACACACGCCACATAGAGCATCAGCGCGTTGGCGCTTTTCTCGACCTGTACCGCAACCCGGTCGCCAAGCTTGACACCATCCGCAACCAGCGCCGCCGCAATCCGGCCCGAGGTGGCGACCAGAGCGCCATAGCTGATTATCGAGCCATCCGGATGTGTGATGAACGGCTTGTCCGCCGCTGGCAT
>JBOFFB010000774.1:0-4067 GCA_051648385.1 Allobosea sp. | reverse complement strand
TCGATCTGGGCGTGCGCTCGATGAATGCCTTCCTGACGTGCTGCCGGGGCCAGCGCATGGGTATTTTCGCGGGTTCTGGCGTCGGTAAATCAGTGCTGCTTTCGATGCTGGCCCGCAACTCGGCCTGCGATGTCTCGGTCATCGGTCTGATCGGCGAGCGCGGCCGCGAAGTCCAGGAATTCCTGCAGGATGATCTCGGCGACGAGGGCCTTGCACGTTCCGTCGTGGTGGTAGCCACCTCCGATGAGCCTGCGCTCATGCGCAAGCAGGCTGCCTACATGACATTTGCCCTGGCTGAATACTTCCGCGATCAGGGCGCACAGGTGCTGTGCATGATGGATTCAGTCACGCGCTTTGCCATGGCCCAGCGCGAAATCGGGCTCGCAGCCGGGGAGCCACCCACCACCAAGGGCTATACGCCGACCGTGTTCAGCGAGTTGCCGCGCCTGCTGGAACGCGCCGGCCCTGGCATCGGCGAAGGCGCGATCACTGGCCTTTTCACAGTGCTGGTCGATGGCGATGATCATAACGAGCCGGTCGCTGACGCCGTGCGCGGTATTCTCGATGGCCACATCGTCATGGAGCGCGCCATCGCCGAGCGTGGCCGCTATCCGGCGATCAACATTCTCAAATCCGTGTCACGCACCATGCCGAAATCGGCAGACCCGATATTCTGGCCAACAGTCCAGAAGGCGCGCCAGACCCTCGGTACTTATGCAGACATGGAAGAACTGATCCGTCTTGGTGCCTATCGCCCCGGCTCATCATTGGAGGTCGACGAAGCCATTCGGCTCAATCCGGCCCTCGAGCAATTCCTCAGCCAGCGCAAGGACGAGGCCTCATCCCTTGCTGAGAGCTACCAGATGCTGGCCGAGATCATGGCCAAATGATTCCCGAACAACCGAAAAATTCGTGATTTCAGTAACGAACAGTCAACTTCACCGCGCCATAGTCGCCTTGTCTCGCGAAGGTCATTTTATGTGGCCGGTCCGCCCTTCCGGCGGCTCGGCCAGCGTATGGGGAGTAATGGACCGTCATGAAGTCGCGTGAGACTTTGATCCGTCTGAAGCGTTTCCAGGTCGACGAAAAACGTCGCCGGGTTGCGCAGATCGAGATGATGATTGCTGATTTTGAACGCATGGCCAACGAGCTTGATCGCGAGATCAAGGCCGAGGAAGCCCGTTCAGGCATCAACGACACCGCCCACTTTGCCTATCCGACCTATGCCAAGGCGGCAAAGACGCGGCGTGACAACCTGCAGCAGTCGGCAGACAACCTGCGCGGCCAACTCGACGAAGCCAAGGCAGCACTGGCCGAAGCTTTCGAGGAGATGAAGAAGGTCGAAATTCTCGACGACCGCGAAAAGACAGCTGAACGCGCCGTCCAGAGCGCCCGCGATCAGGCCTCGATGGATGCCATCGGCCTCAGGATGAACCGGGCCTGACGATAATACCGTCGGCTTTGGAGCTTGGTCCAAAGCCGTTGGCAAGCGCAACCGCGCGCCCGAGCCATTGCGAGGCTATTCCTACGTAATAAGCGGCACATGCGGCGCAGCCTCGCGCCGCATTTTTCCGTTGAGGCGTGGGTCATCGCAGACTTCGATAGCGAGTTTGCAGAGCACAAACCCCGAGCGCCTGTAGAAATCCGGCGCGCCGGGATGATCGAAAGTGCAGGTGTGCACCCAGACGCGGGTGATATCCGGCCGCCATGCCATCGTCAGCGCCCGGTTCATCAGCCAGCGCCCTGCCCCGCTGCCAAGCTCGCTTTCATAAAGCCCGAAGAAGGCAATCTCACATTCTCCCGGCTCACGAAAATCGAGTTCCAACAGGCCGCAGTCATGGCCCCCGCGCTTGACTGCATAAGCCTCATTGGCCGCATGACCGAGAATGTCCTTGAGCTGGCTGCGCTCCAGCACCAATCGGCTGAACCACATCCAGCGCTCGCCCAGTGTGCGGTAGATGCGCAGATAACGATCCGTGTCATCCCGCTTGATCGGCTCGACCGACATCTTACTGATGCTTGGTGGATCGGCTTTCGGCGCGGGCGGCGACAGCATTTCAAGATAACTCACCACCGTCGCCATCTTGCCGTGTGGAACATCGGTGTAGCCATCGACGTTGAGAACAATCGGATTGCCATTCATGGGTCTGTCTTACTCTCACGCCAAAGCAGCATTACGCTGCTACCGGTGACACATAGTCTCGATATCCAACTTCCGGCAAGTCACGGGCACCCTATCAACTGATCGGCTACCACCGCATGTTCGCCCGTCTCAAGGATTTCATCTGGCCCGCCATCGGCCTTGCCGCCGTCATCTGGTCGGTCCGGCTGTTGTATTTCAAGCTGAAGGCGGAGGCAGCGACCAATCCGGACATCAAGACTTCGCTCGACGGGGGCAACCTTGTCCACAACGTCGTCACCATCGCGCGCGTGATCGGGGCCAAGATGGCGGAAATTCCGCCCCATGCCATCGCGTTATCGCTGGCCTCAGCGCTGCTCGCATACCTTGCCCTCGCTTGGTATGACAAGCTGGCGTTGATGCACTTGCGCAAGGACAAGGGTATTTCCTTCCCCTACATCGCCACAACCGCCTTCGTGACTTACGCTCTCGCCCACAACATCGGCGCATCCGTGGTGTCTGGCGGCGCGGTGCGCTACCGGGCCTACACTGCCAAGGGGCTGACCGGGGCCGAGGTTGCCGTTCTGGTGGTGGTGTGCACACTGACGTTCGTTTTCGCCAGCGCCATGATGTTCGGCTTTGCGCTGCTCTATTCGCCGGGGCTGCTCGCGCCACTCGCAAAACTGTCGCCGGTGTTCGAAATATCCGATTTCGCCGCGAAATTGGCCGGAAGCGCGCTGCTTCTGGTGTGCGTCGCCTATGTCGCCGCCTCTCTGGCAGGCATGAAGCCGGTCACGTTCAAGGGTGCGACCATCGTCTATCCTTCGCCGAAGATCGTGATCTTGCAGGCCATCTTCGCCCCACTCGAAATCATCGGCGCGGCGGGCATCATCTATTTCGCCTTGCCCGAAGCCAACCATCCGGGCTTCTTCCTCGTGCTTGGCGCATTCCTGCTGTCGTTCTCGGCTGGGCTGATCAGCCAGGTGCCCGGCGGCGTCGGCGTGATGGAAGCGGTGTTCCTAGCCCTGATGCCGGATGTGCCCGCTTCCGCCGTGTTCGCCGCACTGCTCGTCTGGCGGCTGCTCTACCTCATCCTGCCGCTGGTGATTTCAATCCCGGTGGTGTTGCTGTTCGAGCGGGCGCGCTACAGGGCGGAGCATCCGAAACCGTGATCGGAGCAATTCCTATGTTTGACTGGCCGCAGGGCAGACAAGCTGCCAGCATGCGCGATCTCACGTCCGTCAGGAGACAGCCATGGCCTTCGTCTGCGACATTCCCGCCGTGCCGACCACCCAAACCGACGATGACGCCGTCCGCATCACACGCTGGGATTTTGCGCCGGGCGCGGTCACCGGCTGGCACAGCCACGGCTGGCCCTACTTCGTGATCATGCTGACGGAAGGCATCCTGCGCGTCCACAACGGCACCGATGTCACCGACACAAAGCTTACCGCCGGCCAGAGCTACATGCGCCCGGCCGGCGTCACCCACGACGTGATGAACGGCTCGGATCATCCGATCGCGTTTGTGGAGATCGAGGTAAAAAGGCCTGACAAGCTGGTGATGCTGCCGGAGGTGTGAGGGGCATGCGGAAGAGGCGCTGTCGCAAAGCCCTCAACATATACAAAGAAGGCCGGATTGATGGTGACAAAGAGCATCGGCGAGCGACCGACATAGCCGCCAAATCAATCAGCCCACAAAAGCTCTATGGCGTACCTGTCGGGCTCATGTTCTTTGAGGGCGCTCCGCGCATTCTGGCATCAGGCGTTACAATTGCTCACCTTCACGACGGCGATCCTCAACGCATCGTAGTAGAAGCCTACCCCGGTGTTCTCGCTCGCCAGTTCATCGGTCGCCGCAGTTACAAGAATGATACTCGAAAAAAGCAAACCACTGATCAGCCCGAGGCCCGGCGTGATTTGTTTCGGACTCTTTGTCAGCATGCGCG
>JBOFFB010000773.1:0-7990 GCA_051648385.1 Allobosea sp. | reverse complement strand
GGGTAAGGGAGAGGGGTCGTATCGCTTTTGCCGGCGAATTTAAGTCAAGCTCGCGAGCCGCCGTATTCAGTGCTCTCAGCCTTGAGTGGCTTGCTGCGCAAGATAGCCGGCAACGCCACGGCTTCTCCCAAACTCGCGCCGATTGGCTCGCCGCCGCCCACGGCATCGGCATCCACGTCCGCGTGCGCCCGCCGTCGGGTGAAATCCGCGGCATTATGCGCGGCATAGACGCGCGCGGCTGTCTGCTTCTGGACACACCTGATGGCGAAGTCCGTATTGACGCGGGCGATCTGTTCTTTGGCGATTGACGGGCGCGCCAATCGCCTTACTGACAAGGCATGACAAAACAAGATAGTTTCAAGTCCGATCAGTTCGTCTTCTGCCCGCTCGGCGGCCTCGGCGAAATCGGCATGAACGTGGCGCTCTACGGTTTTGGGCCGGAGCGTTCGCGCAAATGGATCATGGTCGATGTCGGCATGACCTTCGCAGGGCCGGAAGCGCCCGGCGTTGATCTTGTGCTGCCTGATCTCAGCTTCATCATCGAGCGCTCGAAAGATCTGCTCGGCATCATCATCACCCACGCCCACGAGGATCATATCGGCGCGCTGGCCACCTTCTGGCCAAAGCTGCGCGCGCCCGTGTATTGCACGCAGTTCGCTGCGGGTCTGATTTCGACGCGCAAACTGCAGGAACCCGGCGCGCCAAAGGTGCCGCTGACAACCGTCGTGCCCGGTGTGCCAATCCAGCTTGGTCCTTTCTCGGTCGAGTTCATCAAGGTCGCGCATTCGATCCCGCAAAGCTGTGGCCTCGCCATCCGCACCGAAGCTGGTCTCGTGGTCCACACCGGCGACTGGAAGATCGACGACACACCGCATGTCGGTTGGCCGACAGACAAGAAGCGCTTGACCGAGCTTGGTGACGAAGGCGTGCTCGCCATGATCTGCGACTCGACCAATGTCATGCGCGAAGGCATCAGCCCCGGCGAAGCGGATGTCGCAAAGACGCTGGCCGAGCAGATCGCTTCCGCGCCCGGCCGCGTCGCGGTGACCACATTCGCCTCCAACGTGGCGCGCATCCGTGCCGTGGCCGAAGCTGCCCGCGCCTGTGGGCGCGAGGTCGTCGTCGTCGGCCGCGCCATGGAGCGCGTCATCGATGTGGCGCGCGAGTGCGGCATGCTCGACAACTTGCCCGATTTCCGCTCGGCCCAGACTTATGGTTACCTGCCACGCGAGAAGGTCGTGGCCTTGCTCACGGGCAGTCAAGGCGAGCCGCGCGCCGCGCTGTCGCGTATTGCCATGGACGAGCACCCCGAGATTGCCCTGTCGCCGGGTGACCGTGTCATTTTTTCCTCGCGCACCATTCCCGGCAACGAAAAGGCCGTTGGCGCGATCCATAATGCTCTGGCCGAACAGCGCATCGAGATTGTCACTGACCGGCAAGCGCTGGTTCACGTCTCCGGCCATCCACGCCGCGATGAGATGAAACAAATGTATGCTTGGGTGCGTCCGCGCATCGCGATCCCGGCGCATGGTGAGCCTCTGCATCTTGCCGAGCACGCCAAGCTGGCCAACGAACTCAAGGTGCCTCACGTGCTGGTGGTCAACAATGGCGATATGATTGCGCTTGATGCTACCGGCCCGAGCAAGGTTGACGACGTCACCTCGGGCCGGATCTATCAGGATGGCACCATGCGCATCAGCGCTGCTGCACGGACAATTCCAGACCGACGCAAGCTCTCGTTCGCCGGTGTTGTGTCGATCGCCATCGCGATCGATGACAAGGGCAATATTGCCGGTGATCTTCAGATCGCCTGCATGGGCTTGCCAGACAAGACCGACGAGGGTGACACCTTTGAGGATGTCGTCAACGATGCCGTGCTCGATCTGGTCGAGAACATGCCAAAACAACGCCGCCGCGATCCTGAAGGTCTGCGCACATCGATCGAGAAGGCAGTGCGCGGCGCGGTGAATGAGGAATGGGGCAAAAAGCCTGTGGTGCACGCGCTGGTGCTCGAGGTTTAAAAACGGGGTTGCCATGATTGGGCGTCTCAACCATGTGGCCATTGCTGTCAGCGACATTGCCGCTGCAACAGCCATCTACCGCGACACGCTCGGCGCAAATGTCACGCCGCCGCTGAGCCTGCCCGAGCACGGCGTCACAGTTGTGTTCATCGAATTGCCGAACACGAAGATCGAGTTGCTTGAGCCGCTGGGCGAAGGCTCGCCAATCGCCAGGTTTCTTGAGAAGAACGCCGATGGCGGCATTCATCACATCTGTTACGAGGTCGAGGACATCATTGTCGCGCGCGACCAGATGTTGAAAGCAGGCGCGCGCGTGCTCGGAGGCGGCGAGCCCAGAATCGGCGCGCACGGCAAGCCCGTGATTTTCCTTCACCCGAAAGACTTCTGCGGCACTTTGACGGAGTTGGAACAGGTCTGACCTGGGCTACAGGTTGTCACCATTGTTGCTGGATGATCCCATGTCCCCGCTTGCTGCGCTTGCTGTCTACTTCGTTATCTGGTGGCTCGTTCTGTTCTGCGTCCTGCCGCTGAATATCCAGAGCCAATCCGAGACGGGCGAGGTCACCACTGGCACCGAGCCGGGCGCACCGGTCTCTCCGCAACTGGGTCGCAAAGCGGTCCTCACCAGCATGATTGCGCTTGGCGTGTTTGCAATTGTCTACGTGCTGTGGATTTGGGCCGATCTATAAGAAAAGCCAACGAAGCACTTCAAAACACGCACCAAAAAAGAAAAAGCAAGGCCGAAGCCTTGCTTTGGAATTTTTTATTCCCGAGGTCCGGCACGCCTGAATAGCGCGTTCTCGGCAACCTGGCGGGCGTTTGCTCCTCCCGAGACCTGGACCGCAGAAAGCTTTGCCGCCTTCTCACTGACCAACACTTAAAACGCTACATGAACTTTAAATGACTGTCACGATCTTTAGCATCGGTGCCTCAAGTTTCTGCGTTCAAAATTCAGATACTCAGACGTCTTGATTTCCTGGGGCGACTACGGCCAAAAAGCATACCGGGCGACACGCCGCCTTGTCATTGCCGCCTTCAATCGCTAGTCAGTTTTCATCACGTCTGAAGGTCGGAGTTTGATCCTGCAATGACACGTTCTTCCAGCGCTTTCTCAGCAGCCGCAATGGCTGTTGCCTTGATGTTTGCACCGTCGATTGGCTTCGCCCAGCAGCCTGACGCGCAAAATACGATGATTCTCACCACGGCGCATGGCCCGGTCACAATCCGAATGCGGCCCGACCTTGCGCCAAAGCATGTCGAACAGATCAAGGCGCTGACCAAGCGCGGCTTTTACAACGGCATAGTCTTTCACCGCGTGATCGACGGCTTCATGGCACAGACCGGCGATCCGACGGGCACCGGCACCGGCAAATCGGATCTGCCCAATCTTCCGGCAGAATTCTCCCGAGAGCCTTACAAGGTTGGCACGGTCGGCATGGCACGCGCACAGGCCCCAAACTCTGCCAACTCGCAGTTTTTCATCTGTTATGAAGGCTGCGCGCCACTCACTGGCCAGTATACCATCTGGGGCGAGGTCGTCTCCGGCATGGATGCCGTGCGCAAGATCAAGCGTGGCGAGCCGCCAACCAATCCCGACAAGATCATCAGCATGAAGCTGCTTGCTGATTCCCGCTGAGTCCAATTCCAAGTCACACGCAACACGAGAACTGTCATGAGCCTTGATCCAGAAAACACGCTTGTCCTCGAAACCACCAAAGGCAAGGTCGTCATCGCACTTCGGCCCGATCTCGCCCCCGGTCATGTTGAGCGCATCAAAAAACTCGCCCGCGAAAGCTTTTACGATGGCATCAAGTTCCATCGCGTCATCGACGGCTTCATGGCGCAGACCGGCTGCCCCCGCGGCACAGGCACTGGTGGCTCCGACTATCCGGATCTGAAAGCCGAATTCAACGCCGAGTCGCACGTGCGCGGTGTTTGCTCCATGGCTCGCTCTGGCAACCCCAACTCTGCCAACTCGCAGTTCTTCATCTGCTTCGATGACGCCACATTCCTCGACAAGCAGTATACTGCCTGGGGCAAGGTCGTCGAAGGCATGGAGAATGTCGACAAGCTGAAGAAGGGCGAGCCGCCGCGTGATCCCGATTCGATTGTCTCGATGAAGGTCATGGCTGACGCCTGATCTTGTGAGGCGTTGTCGCGATGGATGTCGGGCTGTTTGATTTTGAGCTGCCAGACCATTGCATCGCGCTTCGCCCGGTGGAGCCGCGTGATGCAGCAAAGATGCTTGTGGTGCGCCCGGGCGTATTGCAACCATTCTTCGATCAAACTGTGCGTGATCTTCCGGGGTTGTTGAGCCGCGGCGATGTGCTTGTGCTCAACAACACGCGTGTCATCCTCTCGCGGCTCCACGGCCTGAGGCTGAAAGGCGAGGGCGGGGCGCGCGTCGAGATCATGCTTCACAAGCGCGAAAGCAGCGACCGCTGGCTGGCGTTTGCGCGTCCCGCGAAGAAGTTGCAGGTCGGTGATGTCATTCGCTTTGGCCAGCTAGGTTCGGGGGCGGCATGCCTTGCGGTCAGGCTTCATGCCGTCGTGAGGGCAAAAGGTGAGGGCGGCGAGGTCGAGCTTGCCTTCGAGGTTTCAGGACCACATCTCGATGAAGCCATAGCCCGCCTCGGCGAGGTGCCCTTACCGCCATACATCGCCGGAAAGCGCGCCACCGATAGTCGCGACAACACCGATTATCAGACGGTCTATGCCTGTGAGGATGGCGCGGTCGCAGCCCCGACTGCGGGCTTGCATTTCACGGATGACCTGTTCCAGCGGCTTGATGAAGCAGGCATCACCCGCGAGTTCGTCACACTCCATGTGGGCGCGGGCACTTTCCTGCCGATGAAGTCGGATGACACAACCGGACACAGGATGCACGCCGAATGGGGCTCCATCGCGGATGACGTCGCTGCGCGGCTGAATGTGGCCCGCGCGAAAGGCGGGCGGATCATCGCAGTCGGCACCACATCGCTGCGCCTGCTGGAGAGCGCGGCACGTCCAGATGGCACGATTGCTCCGTTTTGCGGCGACACTGCGATCTTCATCACACCCGGATATCGCTTTCGGGCAGTCGACGCGCTGATGACGAATTTTCACTTGCCGAAGTCAACGCTGTTCATGCTGGTGAGCGCGCTCAGTGGCCTTTCCACCATGCAGGCGGCCTACGCGCACGCCATTGCGCACGACTACCGCTTCTACTCCTACGGCGATTCCAGTCTGCTGTTTCCGGGCCATTAGGCCGAAGTGTCTCGCGTTGCCTGGCCGCCTGTGCTAACCGCAACGCAACTGTGACACTCTGAAGTTGAACACCAGCGCATGTCTGACAATTTTCTCCGCGAGATTGATGAAGAGGTCCGCCGCGACAAGGCTGCCGACCTCTGGAAAAAGTATGGCAATCTGATCATTGCCTTGCTTGTGTTGCTTGTCGCCGCAGTCGGCGGCTGGCGCTTCTGGCAGCATCAGCAGGAGCGCGCAGCCCAGGCCATCAGCGAGCGTCTGGAAGGCGCGTTGAAAGCCTCGCGCGAAAACCGTGGCGAGGAAGCCGAGAGAACACTGGCTGATCTCAGCACACAGGGCAGCGATGGCTACCGGCTTGTGGCACGCTTCCGCATAGCTGCCGAAGCTGCTCGCCGCGAGCCTGCAGACGGTGCCAAAGCCTTCGATGCGCTGGCCAATGATGCGACTATCGAGCAGGTCTTCCGTGATCTGGCCCGCATCCGTTCAAGCATGCTCAAGGTCGACACCGCGCCTTATGCCGAAATCAAGGCTGCGCTGGAGCCGCTGGCTGCCAACAACGGCACGTGGCGTCATACGGCGCGCGAAATCCTCGGGGTCTCGGCCCTCAAGGCCCAGAACATCGACGATGCCGGACGCTGGTTTGACCAGATCGCCATCGACACACAGGCACCGCAAGGTTTGCGCCAGCGGGTTAACCTCTATCTCGCGTTGGTGCGCGCCGGCACTGTCGAGGTAAAATGAGCGACATTCGAGAAGCGGCGCGGTCATGACTGCAACCATAGCCATCATCGGTCGCCCCAATGTTGGCAAATCGACGCTGTTCAACCGGCTTGTCGGTCGAAAACTCGCACTTGTGGATGACACGCCTGGCGTGACGCGCGACCGCCGCGAGGGCAACGCTACGCTCGGGCCGCTGCGTTTTACCATTGTCGACACGGCTGGTCTTGAAGAAGCGCAGGAAGGCTCGCTCGCGCACCGCATGCGCGCCCAGACCGAACTCGCCATCGGCGACGCCGACGTCATCCTGTTCGTGATCGACGCCCGCGCCGGCATCACGCCCACGGACCGCCCTTTCGCGGAGCTCGTGCGGCGTTCTGGCAAGCCTGTGGTGCTGCTGGCCAACAAAGCCGAGGGCGGCAAGGGTATGGCCGGCACCTACGAGGCCTATGAGCTTGGCCTTGGCGAGCCGATCCCGTTCTCTGCCGAGCACGGCGAAGGCACCGCTGATCTGGCGCAGGCTTTGATTCCGCTCATCGGCATCGACGATGAAGAGGATGATTTTGTCGAGGAACAGACCGGATTCGATGACGACATCATCGAGGGCGATATCGAAATCACCGCAGCGCCGCCGGAAAAGCCGCTGCGCGTCGCCATCGTCGGTCGTCCCAACGCTGGAAAATCGACACTGATCAACGCCATGATTGGTGAGGAGCGTCTGCTGACCGGCCCGGAAGCCGGCATCACCCGCGATTCGATCTCAGTTGACTGGGAATGGCGCAATCGCCGCATCAAGCTGTTCGACACTGCAGGCATGCGAAAGCGCGCCCGCATTACCGAGAAGCTTGAAAAACTGTCTGTGTCCGACGGCTTGCGCGCTGTGCGCTTTGCTGAGGTTGTCGTCGTGCTGCTGGATGCCACCATCCCGTTCGAGAAGCAGGACCTGACCATCGCCGATTTGTGTGAACGCGAGGGCAGGGCCGTCGTCATCGGGCTCAACAAATGGGACCTGGTCGCCGATCAGCCGGGCCTGCTCAAGAAACTTCGCGAGGAATGCGACCAGATGCTGGCGCAGATTCGGGGTGTCCAGTGCGTGCCTCTTTCGGGGCTCAGCGGCCAGGGTCTCGACAAGCTGATGGAGGCGGTCATCAAGGCTGCCGACATCTGGAACACACGGATATCGACTGCGCGCCTCAACAAATGGCTGGCCGATGTGCTGTCACACCATCCGCCTCCGGCAGTTTCGGGCCGCCGCATCAAGATCCGCTACATGACACAGGCAAAGTCCCGCCCGCCGACTTTCATTCTGTTTGGCAACCAGTTGCCTGACTTGCCGCAGGCCTACAGCCGCTATTTGGTCAACGGCATTCGCGAAACTTTCAAGCTGCCCGGCGTGCCGATCCGCATGAATGTGCGCGCCAGCGACAACCCCTATTCGGATGGGCGCGGCAGCGGTAGTGATCGGGATCGCGACAGATAGCCAGCTTAAACTGGCATCTGTGGCGTTTTCACCGTCCCACTCGGGAAATCGTAGATCAGACCGCTCTTGTCCCATGTCGGCGACAACAATTGCACGACCTCACCAGCCAGTTCTTCCGGCGTGCGAAGCGTCAACGGGTCTTCACCCGGCATGGCTTCAGCCCGCATGCGGGTGCGCAATGGCCCTGGATTGACCAGCATGACCTTGATGGCAGTGGTCGCGGTTTCGGCGGCATAGGTGCGGGCAAGCGCCTCGACAGCGGCTTTCGAAACCGAATAGGGCCCCCAGTATGCTGTACATTTGTGAGCGGCACCCGAGCTGACAAACGCGGCACGGCCTGCATCAGATGCGCGCAACAGGCCATCCATCGCCTTGATCAGCCGCCAATTGGCGGTGACGTTCACATCCATGATTTGCTGCCATTCTTTGGCCTGCACATGACCAAGCGGGGCGAGGGGCCCCAGAATCCCGGCATTCCCAAACAGGATGTCGAGCTTGCCCCAGCGCTCTTCGATGGCAGCTGCAA
>JBOFFB010000772.1:0-6364 GCA_051648385.1 Allobosea sp. | reverse complement strand
TATGCGTTGCAAGGCGGGGATGAACTGGCGCGCGGTGGCGTGACAGCGGCGGAACTGGCGCAGCATTTCCCTGTACCGTTGCTCTCCACCATTGGTGACGAGATCGCGGATGGCACCTTCGACATGACGGGCCCCGGCCCCCGTCCGCTCAGCCTGTTCGATGCGGTGCGCACCGACTATTCGCTCAAGCGGCTGGTGCACTATACCGGCACCGACTGGCGCAATGTCCAGCCCTGGATCCTGCTCACCAACTACCATCGCTATGTCGACCAGTTCGTACGCCATGGCATCGATCTGATCCGTAACGGCGAGGCGGAAAAGCTGATTGCGCCGGGCGGGCTGGTCATCGATGCGCGCTCGGCGGATGAGTCAGCCGTCGCGCGTCTGGCGGCCGCGCCATGGCACCGCTTCCAGATGCCCGCGTATCATCTTGTCAAGAAGGGCGGTCAGGGCATCACGCTGGTCAATATCGGCGTCGGCCCTTCCAACGCCAAGAACATCACTGACCATCTCGCCGTGCTGCGCCCCAATGCCTGGCTGATGATCGGCCATTGCGGGGGGCTTCGGCAGGCGCAGGTGATCGGCGACTATGTGCTGGCCCATGCCTATTTCCGGCAGGACCGCATCCTGAACGATCTTTTGCCGCCCGAAGTGCCGATACCGGCGCTTGCCGAGATCCAGATCGCGCTTCAGCAGGCGGCGGCGCGCGTTACCGGGGAAACCGGCGAGGCACTCAAGAACCGGCTACGGACAGGCACGGTCGTGACCTTCGATGATCGCAACTGGGAACTGCAATGGACCGCCTCGCGCAAGCGCATCAACCAGTCGCGCGCCATCGCCGTCGACATGGAGTCAGGCACCATCGCGGCGCAAGGCTACCGCCTGCGTGTGCCTTATGGCACTTTGCTTTGCGTCTCTGACAAGCCGCTGCATGGCGAGATCAAGCTGCCGGGCGCTGCCAATGCCTTCTACGAGCGCGCCGTGAACGAGCATCTCAAGATCGGCATCGACACCATTACGCTGCTCAAGGAAACCGGCCCGAGCATCCACTCGCGCAAGCTGCGCTCCTTTGATGAGCCGCCGTTCCGGTGATAGGTGAAGGCACGTGTCATGACTTGCCTTGCGCCGGTCATCTCCGACAGAGAACGCTGAACGTCCAAACGGGATCACCGGCACGAGGCCGGTGATGACATTGCTGTGAGAGCGAGCCAATCATGCTCAATGAAAAATCGATCCTCCTGATCGTTGGCGGCGGTATTGCGGCCTACAAGGTGCTGGAGCTTGTCCGTCTTGCTGGACGCAGGGGCATCAGAGTCACGCCGATCCTGACCAAGGCCGGGGCCGAGTTCGTGACGCCGCTGTCGCTGGCCGGGCTCACGGGGCAGAAGGTCTATGACGACCTGTTCTCGCTCACTGACGAAGTCGAGATGGGTCACATCGCGTTGTCGCGCTCAGCTGACCTCGTGGTCGTCGCGCCCGCCACCGCCGACCTGATCGCCAAGATGGCCAATGGCATCGCCAATGACATGGCCAGCGTCGCGCTCCTCGCCACCGACAAGGACATCCTGATCGCGCCTGCCATGAACGTGCGGATGTGGCATCACCCGGCCACGCAGCGGAACCTTGCGACCTTGCGCGGCGACGGCGTCGAGATCGTCGGCCCTGCGACCGGCTCGATGGCGTGCGGCGAGTTTGGTGCCGGCCGGCTGGTCGAGCCGCCGGAATTGCTGGCGGCCATCGAGGCCAAGCTTGCATTGTGTCAACCGAAGCCACTGCCCAACTCAGGCGTGCTTGCGGGCCGTCATGTGCTCGTCACATCCGGGCCGACCCATGAGCCGATCGATCCGGTGCGCTACATCGCCAACCGCTCGTCGGGCAAGCAGGGTCACGCCATCGCCGCTGCCGCTGCACGGGCCGGGGCGCGCGTGACGCTTGTCAGCGGGCCAGTCAGCATCGCCGATCCGCAGGGTGTGACCACCGTGCATGTGGAGACCGCCGCTCAGATGCTCAGCGCGGTGGAAGCAGCCATGCCGGCAGATATCGCGGTGTTCGCAGCAGCTGTGGCTGACTGGCGCGTGGCGTCTTCAGCAGGGGCAAAAATCAAGAAAGGCAGCGGCCCGGTCCCGGCGCTGAGCCTGACCGAAAACCCCGATATTCTGGCGACCATCGCAAAGCGCAAGACCGGACGGCCCGCGCTGGTGGTGGGTTTTGCTGCCGAAACCGAGAACGTCATCGAGCATGCCAAGGCCAAGCTGGCACGCAAGGGCTGCGATTTGATCATCGCCAATGATGTCAGCCTGACGGGTTCCGGAATCAGCGGCGGCGTGATGGGCGCTGATTACAATGCCGTGCAGGTGATCAGCGCGCATGGGGCCGAAAGCTGGCCGGTGATGGGCAAGGATGCGGTGGCGGAGAAACTGATAGGGCATTTCGCCGCACTTGCCGCAGCCTGGACATGAGCATGTCCATTCCCGTCATGTTGCACGTCGTGCAGATGGCCCATGCACACGGGCTTTCCTTGCCTGAATATGCCACCGAACAGGCTGCCGGACTTGATCTGACAGCAGCTATCCCTCCCGATGAACAAATCACGATAAATTTGTGTGAAAGAGCACTTGTCCCGACGGGGCTGCTGCTCCAGATGCCTGTAGGATATGAGGCGCAAGTTCGTCCGCGCTCGGGGCTGGCTCTGAAACATGGCATCACCGTGCTCAACAGCCCCGGGACGATCGACCAGGACTATCGCGGCGAGATCAAGGTTATCCTGATCAATCTCGGCACGGAGCCTTTCACGCTCCGCCGGGGCGACAGGATAGCTCAGCTTGTCGTCGCGCCAGTTACACGTGTGGTTGTGGCCAAGATCGACGATCTTGAACCAACGACGCGCGGGGCTGGCGGGTTCGGGTCGACCGGTATTGCCGTGATTGGTGATGTTGCGGACTGATACCGGCGAGATGTCTTCTACAGGATTGGGTCAACTTTCATGATTTTGCTTTCGCGCCGCAGTCTCTTGTCCATTGCCGCCGTTGTCGACATTGCGCTGCATTCCAGACCGCAGCCTGTTTCTGCCAAGATGCTGGCAGGGCGGCATGACCTGCCACCGCGCCATCTTGAAACGGTTCTGCAAGCGCTGGTGCGACACGGCATCCTGAGGGGCGTTCGTGGCCCGCGCGGTGGCTATGAGCTTGCCAAAGAGCGCCGCCGCATTACCGCAGGTGATGTCGTGCGCGCGGCCATGTCCGCAACTGGAGAGGATGATCTGCCGCCGCTGCCACACTCGCGCCTGGTCGACGAGATTGTCGGGCCTGAGGTCAAGGCAGCCGGCGAAGCGTTTCTCTTGCGCCTTGACGGCATCACGGTGGACGACCTGTGCAAGCATGCCGAGCAGCGCAAGGTGTTTGGGGCGGATGAGGTTGTGTCTAATTTTACAATATGAAAAGTGAATTATATTATTTGTCGCTGTCTGTTGTGAATTAGGTTACATCATCCCATCTGGTAAAAAGATGAGGATGATGCCAATGTCCGCGACCGCTCGAAAAAACACACCCGCACCAGCCAAGTCCCCAGGACGCGGGCTGATCTACGACTCCATCACCGACACGATTGGAGACACCCCAATTGTCAGGCTCAAACGCATCGGTGCCGAGCGTGGCGTCAAGGCCAATCTTCTGGCCAAGCTCGAGTTCTTCAATCCGATCGCCAGCGTCAAGGACCGCATCGGCGTCAACATGGTCGATGCACTTGAAGCATCGGGCCGGCTGAAACCCGGCGGAACGCTGATCGAGGCCACATCCGGCAACACCGGCATTTCGCTGGCGTTTGTCGCTGCGGCGCGCGGCTACCGGATGATCCTGGTGATGCCTGAAACCATGTCGATCGAACGGCGCAAGATGCTGGCTTTTCTTGGTGCCGAGGTGATCCTGACGCCCGGCCCGATGGGCATGAAGGGGGCGGTTGCCAAAGCCAACGAGTTGGCTGCCACCATTCCCGGCTCCATCATCCCCGAACAATTCGAGAACCCGGCCAACCCGGAGATACACCGCAAGACCACCGCGCTCGAAATCTGGAACGATACCCACGGCGAGGTCGACTATTTCGTGGCTGGTGTCGGAACCGGCGGTACCATCACTGGCGTCGGGCAGGTTCTGAAAGCGAAGAAGCCCAGCGTCAGGATCATCGCCGTGGAGCCAGAGGACTCCCCTGTGCTCTCCGGCGGCACTGCTGGCCCGCACAAGATCCAGGGCATCGGTGCCGGCTTCGTGCCGAATGTGCTCGACCGGAGCATCATCGACGAGATCGTGACGGTGGGAAATCAGACGGCTTTCGACACCTCGCGGGCCCTGGCGAGGCTTGAGGGCATTCCCGGCGGCATCTCGTCCGGCGCGACAGTTGCCGGTGCGCTAGAGATCGCCAGCCGCCCCGGCATGGAAGGCAAGAACGTGGTGATCATCATCGCTTCGTTCGCCGAGCGCTATATTTCCAGCGCTCTTTTCGACGGATTGTGACGCTGTTCGCACAAAAGCGGGGATAGATTGATCGATAGCGCCTGATTGTCGTTGTTTTTTCGCGGGCGCACGTCAGTTTGGCGGCAGTTTCAACTGTCGCCAAACCATCGGATCTGCGCCAATGACCGCCCTGCTCGCAAACATCGTCAACCACCCCAAGACCGAGCGCGTGGTGATGGTGCTGATCATCATCAATGCCATCACGCTCGGCCTCGAGACCTCCAAGCCGATCATGGCGGACTACGGCCCGTTCCTGATGTGGCTGGACAAGATCATCCTGTCGATTTTCGTGGTCGAGCTTGTCGCCCGGATGATTGTCAAGCGCGCGGCCTTCTTCCGTGATCCGTGGAGCCTGTTTGACCTGTTCGTGATCGGCATTGCGCTGGTGCCGACGAGCGAGTCCCTTTCCGTGTTGCGAGCCTTGCGTGTCCTGCGCGCCTTGCGCCTGATCACGGTCATACCCTCGCTGCGCAAGGTGGTGGCGGGTTTGATCGGTGCGATGCCGGGCATGGGCTCGATCGGGCTGCTGCTAACCTTGGTCTACTACGTGTTCGCGGTGATGGGCACCAAGTTGTTCGCTGAGACGAATCCCGAGCTGTTCGGCACGATCGGCACCACCGCCTACACATTGTTCCAGTCTATGACCTTCGATGACTGGTCCAATGGCATCGTCAAGCCACTGGCCGAAAAGGGGCATGAATGGGGCTGGATCTTCGTGGTGTTGTTCATGATCCTTAGCGCCTTCATGGTACTCAACCTCTTCATCGGCGTTGTCGTCACCGCACTTGATGAGGTGACCGCGAGCGAAGCGCCAAAGCTCACACATCCGGCCCACAGCTCGGACGATATGATGGCGGAACTGAAGGCCATGAGGGCGGAGATTGCCTTGCTAAGGAGTGAAATCGGCAGCCGCTGAGGCACATCGGGGCGTCACCAGCGGCGCAATGCGAATAGTACTGGTGATGTCACTGGCGGTGGCCATGGTGCTCAAGACCTGAAATTCATTCCCGCCGATGTCCGAACCTGATACGCGGAGCTCGCGCAAACATCATCTGCCCGATCCGAAAGCAAGCACTTGCCCCAACCTGAACAACATCTTCTCACCATCGACCGCCTCGGCGGTCGCGGCGATGGCGTCGCGGGTGAAGGCGGCGCGGCGCAGTTCGTGGCTGGTGCGTTGCCCGGCGAGGTGGTCGAAGTCGCTGGCCTCGGCGATCAGGCGCGGCTGCTGCGGGTGGTGTCCGCATCGCCCGACCGGGTGGAGCCGATCTGCCCTCTGTTCGGCAACTGTGGCGGCTGCGCGGTGCAGCATCTGGCCGCCGCCCCGGCCGCCGCGTGGAAAAAGGGCCTTGTCGAGCAGGCACTGAAACGCGCCGGCATCGAGACCACGATCCTGCCGCTGGTCGACGGCCATGGCAGTGGGCGACGTCGCGTGACGTTGCATGGTCGCCGGCGCGACGCTGACTCGCTGGCGGGCTTCATGCGCGCCAGGAGCCATGAACTGATCGAGGTGACGCACTGCCCGATCCTCAAGCCCGAGCTTGACCGCGCCCCGCAGATCGCCAAGGCCCTGACCGGCGCGCTGGCTGCTTCGGGAAAGCCCCTCACCATCCTGATCACGGCGACGCTGAACGGCATCGATGTCGATGTGCGAGGCAATGGCCCGCCATCCGAAAAGCAGCGCATCGGCCTGACGCAACTCGCCAACCAACTCGACCTCGTGCGCCTGTCGATCCACGGTGAAACCATCATCGCGCGCGGCGATGCGGCACAGGCCATGGGCCGCGCCAAGGTCATCGTGCCGCCGGGCGGCTTTCTGCAGCCCACCGCCGAGGGCGAAGAGGTGCTCGGCAAGCTGG